>CAIYYQ010000041.1 GCA_903930505.1 Methanobacteriota archaeon | reverse complement strand
TATGATTGAGGCTAGTATGATTTTTTTCATAGGTTCACAGCTGAGGTAAAACCTCAGCATATCATTTATATATGTTTTAATAATATATAAATCTTTATGAATTATTGATGTTAAATACCCTATCTTTTAAAAAACAGCTATAAAAAGGACCAAAATTATATCGAGGCGTTCGTAGACAGTACGGTTTGAACTCATCAAGATTGCATCTCGTAATATCTTTTAATCATATCCGTATTTTTTCACAACCCTGCTCTTCACGAATTGAACCATAAATAAATACGTCAGAACAATCAGGAACAATGCAAGGAAATACAATGGCGGCGGGGCAACAAAATCAAGTATTGTTGCAAGAGGAGAAAACGGCAGGATAATTCCCACGGCTACGATTAAAATTGAGGTAAGAATCAAATATTTACTTGGTTTACTCTCTATAAACGGAATCTTCCCAGTACGAATCACATGAATCACCAGTGTCTGTGTGCAAAGCGATTCTAAAAACCATCCCGTATAAAATAAAAATTTATGCGGGTCGTCTTGCCCTTGTGCATTGAACACAAACCAGAGCACACCAAAAGTGATGAAGTCAAAAAGCGAACTCACTGGTCCGATAAGAAGCATAAACCGTCTAATAGACTTGATGTTCCATGGTCGTGGCCGCTCAAGATATTCATCATCAACAAAATCGGTTGGTATACTTGTTTGAGAAATATCGTACAGAAAATTATTCATTAAAATCTGAATGGGCATCATCGGCAGAAACGGCAGGAAAAGGCTTGCCCCGGTCATGCTGATCATATTGCCTAGGTTTGAGCTTGCCCCCATCTTGATATATTTCACAATGTTTCCAAACGTTTTTCTGCCTTCGATGACTCCGTCACCAAGAACCAAAAGACTTTTTTTTCGAAGAATGATATCCGCGGATTCTTTTGCGATGTCAACCGCGTTATCAACCGATATCCCAACATCGGCAGCCTTCAAAGCAGGCGCATCATTAATCCCATCGCCAAGATATCCAACGATATGGTTATTTTTGTGCAATGTACGAATAACCCGCTCTTTCTGTAAAGGAGACAAACGGACAAACACCGTGGTTGTTTCCACGACTTCTTTTAACTCTTCGTCACTCAATTTGTTGATCATGTCGCCGGTGTACACATCTTTAATATCAAGACCGACCTGACTGCAGATTTTCTTTGTGACAAACTCGTTATCACCAGTTAACACCTTTAATTCAATCCCAAGTTTATTCAATATTTCAATTGTTTTTTTCACGGTTGGTTTCGGCGGATCAAGAAACGCAACATACCCTTTCAAAATCAAATTTTTTTCATCATCTCGCGAGTACACATCTTTTTTCTCAGAGATGTCCTTGTATGCGACTGCAAGAACACGAAATCCTTCAATGCTTAAACTATCATATTCGCCTTTTAAGTCAGCCAGGATATCTTCATTAATATTAAGAATTTCACCATCAAGTTCATAATGCGTACATCGCGAAAAAATCTCTTCAGGGGCACCTTTTGAGATCAACCGATGTGTTCCATTCGTTGTAACGACAACAGACATGATTTTCCGTTGGAAATCAAACGGCATTTCATCGATTTTCTTGTATTCCTGAAAAACGAGTTTTTCATGCTGAAGGATAGCGCGATCCAACAAATTTTTTAATCCTGTTTGATAGAAACTATTGATATACGCAAATTTCAATACTTCATCGTCTTCTTTCCCTGCGACATCGCAGTGTTTTTCTAAAACGATTTTATCAAGCGTGAGCGTCCCTGTTTTATCTGTACAGAGAACATCCATCCCACCAAGAATCTGAATGGAGTTCAGACGTTTCACAATGACTTGTTTTTTTGCCATCGTTATTGCACCCTTGGAAAGATTGATGGCAACAAGCATCGGCAGCATCTCCGGGGTGAGACCAACTGCTACCGCCAAGGAAAACATTATTGCATCGACATAATTTGGGTTTGGTTTTAAGAGTGCGTTTATCGCAAAGATCACGGCTACGAGAATAAGCATAAGCCGGATCATTAGCCACGTGAACGATTTGATTCCTTTATCGAAACTTGTTTCAGTTTGCATCGTCGCGAGTTTTCGCGAGATTTCACCAAACTGTGTGGAAAGCCCGGTTTTTACAACTAATCCTAATGCGGTTCCGCTGACGACACTTGATCCCATGAACGCAATGTTTGTTAGTTCAGACGGTGAAGTTCCTTTTGGTTCTATCGGTCCTGCAAATTTTTCTGCAGGAAATGATTCCCCAGTTAACGACGATTGATTGATGAATAAATCCTTGCAGGATATTATTCGCAGGTCGGCAGGGATCATGTCACCAGCGAATAAATCAACGATGTCACCTGGGACAATCTCTCTGATTTTTACTTCCTGTGATTTTCCATTTCGATATACTGTTGCGGTTGCGCGTACCATTTCGCTTAATTTATCTGCTTCTTTTCCAGCGCGGTATTCTTGAAAAAACGAGAGAAAAACACTGATGAATGCCATAGCGATAACTAAAATTGCGTTGATGCTTTCTTGAAAAAAAATAGAAAAACCTGCAATAATCAACAGGACGATAACTAGAGGATTTGTAAACTTCGAAAGGAGTTGAACAATGGCTGTTCGTCTCTTTTTCTTCGCGGGTTCGTTGTACCCATACTCCTCAAGACGCTTGTTTACTTCCTCATGGGTAAGACCATTTTGTGAGGTATGAAATTTTTCAAAAAGAGTTTCGATAGGGGATGTTATATATTCTTGATTGATGCCTGATTGTTTTTGATTTTCATTGGTTTTAGGAATATGATTGTTGTGACCGTTTTTTTGTTTCGTTTCCGTCACAATCGTATTTCCTCCCACGGTGTAATAGCCAGGTATCTTTCCATTGTACTTTAGGTTTGCTGTTTATTCGTAATTTCGTTTAGATTTGAATATCACTTTTTTCTCTATTTGATCGAATACGGAAAAGAACGAATTATAAATATGGGTATGTGGTTGTTCGTTGAAGATGTCAATCATATCACAGATTCTCGGAGCGGTAGCAGGATTCATTCTTTCTACAATATCGGCATTAGGTTATGCTGGAATATTTTTATTTATGATTCTTGAGAGTATGGTTTTTCCTGTTCCATCGGAAGTAGTGATGCCGTTTGCTGGGTATCTTGCTGCAACAGGACAATTTAATCTCATTCTTGTTATCGCGTTTAGTACCTTGGGAAGCATTATTGGTTCTTTGCTTTCGTATTATATTGGAAAACGCTGGGGAACAAGACTTATTGAAACCTATGGCAAATATGTTCTCGTGGATCTCGATGATCTGAAAAAAACAGAGGCGTGGTTTAAAAAACGAGGGGAATTAACTATCTTTGCGAGCAGACTTATTCCGGTTGTTCGGCATCTGATTTCTCTTGTCGCCGGTGTCGGAAAAATGAACATAAAAAAGTTCACAATATATACAATTGCTGGGGCGGCGATATGGAATGCACTCCTTGCATATCTAGGATATGTCTTAGGTCAAAATTGGGAACAAGTCACGCGATACACAGAAGAACTATCAATAATTGTTGTTATTCTCCTAATCATTGGCTGCATATATTATGTGTATCGTCATATGCGGCGAAGAAAAAAAACTGTTAAACAAATTAAAAATTAGTGTTGACTGTACTCAGTAAGCAGTCATTCTATATGATTATGGGCAATAGTATCATTTTTGAATCATGATGAGGATGTTTTTCAATTCTACGGGAGAAAAAACAAAGAATAATCATACAAAATGATGAGTTTTTCAGTGAAAAAATATTTGATTAGGCTGATATCTGGTCTGGATCTTTAAAATAGAATTGATATCGTTAATCAAAACTAAATGTAGATGGTAAAAATGGTCGTAATTTCTTTGGCATTACATCATCTAAATTTTCAATATCTTTGTCAACAAGTTCAATTAATTTTTTCTGATTTTTTTCATAAAATCCTTTCTTTAATTCTTTCCGTTTAAGATATTTCTCTTCTTCTAAACCCCAATATTCAATCCATACTTTTTGACCGAGTGGTATAAAGAAATCGCAATAGACTTCGTCTTCAATTGGTACTCTTCGCTCGTACGCATGGACAATACCTTTGTGATAAAGCCAGTTATCAATAATTTGTTCAGCTTTTGAACGAACCATATGCCCGTCTTCTGTTCTAAAATTTGCTGGAAATTTCGTTCTAAAATTATTTTCTTCTTCTTCAACATCTGATGTTTTGTAATTAGTTGATTTTTTTTCTGAATTTTTCTTGTTTACCAGCCAGCATTCTTTACAAAGAGGTAAATTGTCTTCTTTCCAAATACCGCATTCTTGACATTTGGTTACTTTTCCCTGTTCTTTGAGTTTATTACAATCAATACATATTGGATAGTACCCGGATTTTTTACCACAAATTTGACATACCATTATAACTTGGGAACTTGTGTATAGATTTAATGTTTTTCATTCGATATTAGCTCTCATCTGTTTTTAGTTTGTTCGAATTATTTCTGAGAATTATTAACCAAGTTAGTAAAATATTCTCTCACTATCTCATCACTTACATGATCATATTGTAGTGTTGCCTCTATTTTGCTATGTCGTGCTTTTCTTTGGATGATTTTTGGGTTGACCTGTTTGTTAAAATCACAAGTTATTGATGATTCTTTTTCATTTTCCATTCGGTTGCGGCATAAGAGATGCATCAAATCCAAGCGGCAACTCTTTTTTTGTCGCATATTGATACAATGCAGTCACGTACACTGCGTTGGTTGCTAAGGAGACTGCAGCGATGATAATCCAGTAAATGAATGCGATGACAAGCCCGATAATAATACCGTAAAAACCCATGAATACACCGAAAATAATCGGGATGATACCAGCAACTGCTATTAAAGAGAAAATAATGCCAAATCCAAGGGTTCCAACGATGGTTTCTCCCCAGGTTTCTTTGAACAGTTGTGCGCTTCTTCGTATCGATGGCAACACCCCTTTTTTCTCAAAGATTAATACAGGGATGATGAAAAATGTGACATAGGACCATGCGATTCCCACAATGCCTGCAACAATTTTTCCCAGCAACCCTGTTTTTTCCCGTATCCCTTGCAGTATCACACCAATGGTTGCTGAGAAGATCGTCCAGAGAAATATTCTTCCAACATTTTGTATGGCGATTCTGAATCCATCGGAAAGAGTTGGTTTACCGCCGTTGAGTCTGATGCTTGCACATCCGGTTACTGCGGTGTTGAAAAAAATGACTATGAAAAAAAGAATTGTATAGATAAGAAATACACTGGTAACCCATACCCACGGCTGAGTGCTAAGTGACAAAAACCCTAAAAAGAAAAACCCTACAAAAAACGATATAACAAGTATGACACAGGCGGTTATCGATAGAATCGGAAATAATAATATTTTTTTATCCTGCCGGATGACTCCGAAGCTTTTTTTCATCAGTTCCCAGCTGCGACCAACTCTCCCCATAGGTAACTGGTAAGAGATAAGATATAATAAACATTATGATATAATTAAAACCATATTTTTATAGCATCATCATAAAAATAGTTAAATAGACTCTTCTGATGTTTTTGCCTATAAATATGAAAGCTGTTGAAGTGAGAAACCTTTCAAAGATTTACAAAGGAGACATCAAAGCAGTTGATGATATATCGTTTGATGTTGAGGAAGGCATTATTTTTGGTTTCCTTGGACCAAACGGCGCCGGGAAATCCTCTACGATAAAAATATTAGTCACACTCACAAAGGCAACACAGGGAACCGCAAAAATATTCGGCGTCGATGTCACAAAAGAATCATCAAAAGTCCGAGAAATGATCGGATATGTCCCCCAGGATATTTCAGCAGATGGGACGCTCACTGGGTACGAAAATCTGCTGTTATCTGCGAAACTCTATGATATCCCTCGGGGCGAACGATTGCAGAGGATAAAAAACATCCTTGAGATCATGGGTCTTACTCAACGAGCACATAGCCTTGTAGCTACCTATTCGGGTGGTATGGTGAGACGATTAGAGATCGGTCAGGCGATGCTGCATCGTCCGCGTCTACTTTTTTTAGATGAACCAACCATTGGTCTAGATCCTGCAGGAAGAAAACTTGTCTGGGAACATATACAAGAGCTGAAAAAAGAATGGAAGACGACGATTTTCCTAACGACCCATTATATGGAAGAGGCAGAGGTCCTGTGTGATCGCATCGGGATTATTGATCATGGGAAAATCTCCATCATTGATTCACCAGATGCACTGAAGGAAAAAGTGGGGGTAGGCACTGTCACCGTTGTTCTTGATTTTGGTGACCAGAAAAAAGATGAAGAACAATATCTCACCTCCCTTTTGAAAGACTTGATCGTTTCTATCACCTCATTGTCTGAGGGGAAATGGCGGTTTACAGTCCAGAATGCTCCTCAGCATGCGCCGCAGATTCTTCAAACGCTCACTGATCATCATATCAAAGTAAAGGACCTTGAAGTAAAAAGCCCGACCCTTGAAGACGCATTTCTGAAGTTCACAGGATCAAAACTTGAGGAAGGCACTTCGAAGAACGAATGGAAATCGCTGAAAGGACGACGGCGGACATTCAAGAGGTTGACCTGATGGTTTCAGCAAAAAATTTTGTGAATAAAACATTCGTTATCCTTGAGTTTGAGATACGAAAACTGATACATGATCCTCTTGAGCTGTTCGTAAGAATGATTCAGCCGATTCTTTGGTTGGTCGTCTTTGGCACCATGTTTAACACCTATCGAATAATCAACACAGGGAATATTTCGTATATTTCATTTATCGCCCCTGGTATTATCGCGCAGTCGATTCTTTTCACCTCTATTTTTTTTGGAATAGCTATCACATGGGATAGAGATTCAGGGATTCTTGCAAAATTAATGGCGACCCCGACATCGCGGCAGTCTATTGTTCTTGGAAAAGGGATTTCTGCAGGTGCGAGAGGCCTGATACAAACAGTGATGATCATCTTTATCTCTCTTCTGCTTGGTGTATCGTTCGTCTTTGGGCTCATCAACATACTCGGTACTATCGTGATTGTGATTCTTGCATCAACATGCTTTGCATGCCTGTCCATTGTGTTTGCATCTTTTTTACGACGCAGGGAACGTTTCATGGGAGTCATTCAGCTTATCACCATGCCGTTTTTTTTCGCAAGTAACGCTCTTTACCCTGTTGATGCCATGCCTCAGATCCTCCAATACGTCACGAAAATAAACCCGCTGTATTACGTTGTTGATTCTCTTCGATCCCTTCTCATCACAAATGATTTAACCCAGGTGCCTTTGGATATCGGAGTGTTATTGTTGGTAACCGCTTTTTTTGTTCTCGCTGGAGCATGGGGTCTGAAGAGACTCATGGAATAATAAAAAAAGAAAAAAAGAGGTTTTTGTTTATTTGCTCATCGCTCTTTTAAACAATGGTACTGCAACGAGCAGCAGCACAAGACCAAATGCAACGAGGATCGCTATCTCATAGGATACAGCAGGGACATCTGCCCCGAGCACCATGACCTTTCGTAACGCGGTTGTCGCATAGGTTAATGGAAGGAATTTTGCGATTCCTTGCATGTACCACGGCATCTGCTGAATAGGGAAGAATACCCCGGAAAGAAACATCATCGGAAACATAAGAGTCATCATCACCATGGTCGCAGTCTCCTCATTTTCAGTGAATGACGTAATGAGAATACCAAGACCAACAAAACTGAAAACAGTTAGCAGAATCAAGAATATGACGAGCAGGACGCTTCCTTCGATAACAACACCGAAAAGTGCTACGGCAAGGATGAGGATGATGAATCCCTGGATCATACCTCGGATCGTCTGAGCCATAACCTTCCCAAGGATGATTGACAGGCGGTTGATTGGTGCCGCGAGCATACCATCCAACGTCCCCATGTCTTTTTCATAGGAAATCGCATGCGGCAACCCTGTCATGAGCGCCATCATGACGATCATGGCGACGATACCTGGTGCGACAAACTGGAAGTAGTTTGTCGAGTCTCCGGGGATGATTCCTTTTGACTGGACATTGTAGGGTTTCACCATGCTGGTTGCTTCGGTTTCAGACACATGAAAGGTGATGTTGAGTTTTTGGACCGCCATTTGCTCACCCATCATCTCAATTGTTTTCGATAGCACAGCTTGAATCGTTGCTGACATCTGCGGATTTGACTGATCAATCACAATGATAATAGTACCCTGTTTTCCGGAGAGAATATCTGAGGTGAAGTTCTCCGGTATGATGACTCCTCCGTTCACATCGCTGTTTTGCAGCATAGTTTTGATGTCATCAAAATCTGTTGCAGTGCGAAGATCCATCATCCCGGTGTTATTGTTGATTGCATTGAGCATTGTTACAAAAGTGCTGCCTTGTGATCCTGTATCTTGATTGGCAAGTGCGATCGGTGTGTCGCTGATAGAAGATCCTGATGGGAAAATAAAACCAACCATCACCATCATGAACAGTGGCATTGCAATAAGCATAATTAATCGAAGTTTGCTTCTGCTGAACTCAAGTAAATCTTTCCAGCAAATCCAAAAACTATGACGTGCTACATTTTTTACGCTCATCATTTTCACCTACCGTACCCTTTTTGCTCTTCGTCGTCCATGCGGCCCGTGTCCACCCATTTGACTGGCAGCATTCTCTGATACTTTTTCTCTTGCTTCGCGTCCGGTAAGATGTAAGAAAACGTCCTCCAGGGATGGTTCAAGGTTTTTTACCATGAGTATTTTCGCCCCATCTTTGCGCAAGGTATCAACGATAGTATCAAAGGAATCATTGCCGTTCGCGCGAACTTTGATATGTGTTGGATCTTCCTGAACCAGAGATTTCACAGAACCTAGGAATTGTAAGGATGACATCATGCGGGGTTCAAGGTTTGATATCTCGATTTCGAAATTAGTATTATCTGTCCCGGAGACAAGTTTTTTCAGGTTTGATGGTGTATCAAGCGCGACTATTTTCCCATGGTCAATGATTCCGATCCTTTTACACAAAATATCTGCTTCAACCATGATGTGTGTCGTCAGAATGATCGTGGTCCCGTTTTCTGCATTAATTCTTCTAGTAAGTTCTCGTATCTCTGCAGTTGATTGCGGGTCAAGTCCAAGTGTTGGTTCATCAAGAAACAGAATCTCAGGTTCATTCACCAGCGCACGGATAACATTAATGCGTTGTTTCATACCTGTTGAGAACGTACTTATCTTGTGATCTGCCCATTTCTCCATGCGAACAAAACCAAGCAGGTCATCAATTCGTTTATTCAAGGTGGCATTAGGAAGGTTATAGAGTTTCCCGAAAAGTTTGAGGTTTTCTCGCGCAGTAAGCTGATCGTACATGATCATTTTTTCTGAGACAAGGCCGATGTGTTCCCGTACTTTTCCGTCTTCTTTTACAATGTCATATCCAGCGACTGTTGCAGTGCCGTCAGTGGGTCTGCTCAATGTACAGAGACCTCGTATTATCGTAGATTTTCCTGCGCCGTTCGGTCCGAGTAAACCAAATATTTCTCCTTTTTTCACGGAGAATGAAATGTCATTGACCGCTGTGAAATCCCCGAACATTTTTGTGAGATGGGTAACTTCGATGGCGTTGCCGTTTGTTGAATACATCTTTGTCTGGGCTGTTTCTGGCATGGTTATTCTGCCTTTTGAGCCGCAGGATGAACAGGTGACGATGATGCGTTCGCCAGGTTTTCCCGCATAGGTTGCAATGTTTCCACATGTGGGGCATTTGAATTTTTTTGTAATTTGGGGTCTATCAGTTGCATTTTCGGTCATGATAATCACTTTTTCTTTATTTTTGATTTGATTTGGTTGATATTTTCGGTCATCATGTCTAGAAATTTGTTCATGGTATCAGGGTTGACTAAGGTGATGCGAGATCCATGGGGATCAAGAATAACTAAAAGTTTGTCACCTTTTTTTATTTCGAAATCTTTACGCAATTTTACTGGTAGTACTATTTGTCCGCGTTCGCCGACTGTTGTGCTGCCATAAAATATAGTTTTTTTGTCCATTATTTTACCTCGAGAATAACGAGCGGTAAAGAATGAATGATATTTATACTTTTTCATACAAATCATTCAAATCATACTAATCTAAACGAGGAACGTATCTCGTTCTTTTATAATTCATTCAGTTGGAAAATAAAAAGAAAAAAGAGAATTACCCCCTCTTTTATATCTGTTTGACTATGAAAACACCATTATTTATCAAACGACTGCATGAAACAAAACTCATGCTCCCACCACTCACGGGATTCACCGATTATCCATACCGCACCATACTTGCTGATTTTGACCCACCATTTCTCACAACAGAAATGATAAACGCACGAGCACTCTTACAACAAAATCAACGCACACTTCAGATGATACAAAAGGTTTCCGGGTCACACATACAAGGCGTTCAACTGCTAGGAAGTGATCCAACGAGCATGGCACAAGCAGCAAAAATCATCGAGGACCTTGACTTTGATTACATTGATATCAACATGGGATGCACTTCGCGAAAAGTGACTTCCCGCGGCGAAGGTGTTTCTCTTATGAATGATGAGCAACGTGCC
>CAIYYQ010000040.1 GCA_903930505.1 Methanobacteriota archaeon | reverse complement strand
TTTTGCGGTGTCTATTATATCGCGTAACATTTTTTTTCCTCTGCTTTTTATTTATGTAGTCAGTACCATAGATGTCTTTTTGCTTATATTAATTTTTCCTTTTTTACCTTAAATTATTATAACCTTACATTGTTTTAAGGTTACGTGTTACGTTAAACTTTTTGCCAGTCAACATATTGTTTCAAGAACGAGCAGGTTCACTATCATTTTTTTATTTTATCGTTGAGCATCGTCTCAAGATTCGAGTATGTATCGTCCGTGTTTCTCACCGACGAGTGCACGCACCGCCCATCCACCGATCACAATGACATCATCATTGATATGTTTGAGAATAGATAGTGATTGATCCTCGATGTCTTGCTTTATCGGCTCAGGATATTCTTGGAGGTTCATAGTGCTCGTACTCCATGTTGAATCGCCCCGATATCCAGGTAGAGGTCTACATTCCATTTCTGTTCGTATTTTTTCTCCCATCCGGATTTCCCATATTTTTTCTCATCTTTTAAAAAAACAGGTTTTTTGTCTGAGATATGGTTATGGAATTTCTTGATTACTATCTCAGGAACAATCTGTTTGATATCGTTGATGATATCAAGATAGCATCCGATCTGATTCACCAAGTTTTTTTCGATTGCCTGATTTAGCAATGCATCGTAATCAAGGTGTTTCTGCGCAAGCATCTTGATGCACTGATCCTCCACACCTTCAGGGGTCAGAAATTTGGTAAGGAACATGTTTTCAAGTGTTTGTTTCACCGGGACACTTTCAAGAATCGCGATTTTTCCTTTTTTTCCTTTTATGAGAAAACTGGTTCTCTTGATTGTTAGGTTCTCATCGATTTTGTCATACAATATCTTTTCAATCTCCTGCGGTGTGGCTATAATTTCTTCAAAAGGAGTTGATCCTGAGGTATACATTCGTTCGTTAGATTCCGGTGTTTTGACTAGCGCGTCGAGGAGCATAGTGAGAGGATGGTCCTTTGCTTGTACTGCGATGAGTGGTTTTCGTTTTTCAAAGTTCACTATTCCTGCGTCAGAAAGAATCTTTAACATTTTTCGTATGGTTTTTTCAGATAATTTTGTTGTTTGTACGAGGTCATTGACCGTGCGAACGGTGTCGAGAGTTTTCCAAATTCGAAGTGTCTGTTTTCGTAGTACGATTTCTGGGTCGATTCCATAGCTCAATGCTTTGATAAAGAATTCTTTTTGTTTTTGATACTGGTACTCTTTGGGGATGTCTACGTATGTTTCTTTATTTGTTTTGATTTTGATGAGTTTTCCATCTCTGATGAGTGCCTCGATGGCGTTATATGTAGATGTGGGTGCGTAGGGAAGTCGTTTGACAAGGCGGTGGATGGGTTGTGGTTTGATGCAAACCATGCCTAGGATCGCGGATTTAAGATTCATAGCAAATAGATAGAATATGTTGAAAAGTATTTAAAATTTTCCACAATTTCATTCCGTTTTTATGGTTTATATGAGTCCACGAACCAAAAAGAGGAGGGAGAGGCTTGCATAGGTTTATGATTTCATATTTCACCTCCCCTTTAATCATATCAAATATGATATGAAATTCTTATTATTTTGAATGAATACGTTTTATATCAAATATGGTATATCAATCCTGTAACATATGTTTTTTGATGGCAATGAAAAAAACCGCAATACTTCCGGATGTAAAAAAATACCAAGGAATCATCACTTACCATGAGGAAACACTTTCAGGATAATACAAAAAAACAGGGTTATACCAACTTCTTAATAAGATTTAAATATAGTAACTTCTTCATAAGATTTACCTATTTAATATATTGAAAGTTGGGAAGCTATGCAAAAAAAAACACTGAAAATCCTTATTGCTGGTGCAACATTATTTTGTTTGTTATCTGGAATAATTAGCGTATATGCACTTGGATAC
>CAIYYQ010000039.1 GCA_903930505.1 Methanobacteriota archaeon | reverse complement strand
CTCCCGGCTCATCACTGGTTATGGAGTATTTTCAAATGCAACCGCAGAAAACGCAGCACAAGTACTCCTCGAATCGATCGATAGCTATGGAACACCTAAACAGCTGATGACCGACCATGGCGCACAATTCACATCCCTTCCACGAAACAACTGTCCAACACCAAAAATGAATGCATTTCAACAGATGCTCAAACAACAAGGAATACACCATATCAAAGCCAGGGTCAAACATCCGCAATCCAATGGTAAAGTGGAACGAGCAGGGCAAACCATCAAACAACTCAGAAAACATTTCCCAAACTGGGATGAAACAATATACTACTATAACTTCAAACGACCTCATAGCAGCTTGGAAAATGGACATTTACGAACCCCTTACCAAGCATTCCTTGACAAGACAAGAGAAAAGAACAAAAGAGAGACTTGAATATGCCTTTATCAAAAAACCAGAAGGAAGTTAATTCGGGATACCACAACCAAAATCTTTTCATATTTCGAGGGGGGCTAATTAGCCAATTCTAATTAGCCTTTGTTCACATGGCATTTAAAACTAACGAAAATGGGTTCTGTCTCTTTTAAGGGTGATGATTTTTAGCGTCGCATTCGGGTGATTATCGCTCGAAAAGAAATATAAGTGATATGGAAAAGATACAATTACTTCAGGCACTATAATTTGCTCTATTGATTCTTTCAGTTTCCTTCTAAAGGAACAACAATCGGCATCTCTATTGGACCGCCAATAACTGGTGATTGATATATAGGGCCACTGGCAATTGACTGTTGCACAGAACTACCGATTATTGTCAGAGGCGCAGGATCTGGCAATTGCACAGGTCCGCTGATCTGTTCAGAGATGCCCGTCTCCATTCCTTCTGTAATATGCCACTGTGGCGGTGGAATGGGGACAGTTATTGGGGGTTGAATGGGAACAGTTATCGGTAGTGTAATGGGTTTGTAGATCGGTATCCATGGGAAGTGTCGTCCGATGATTGGCATTCGATAGATTGGTTGCTGCGGATTATAAACAGTAAACCATGGCCAGATGTGCATGTCTGATGGCACATCAACATAATATGTATTTGGCAGGGTTAATTCTGGCGGATAGGGGAATAATTGACTCGGGTCAGGTAATGTAAACACCGGCGGGATTTGCGCCTTTATTTCCTCTGGCACCGGCTCTACAATCGCCGCAACAGCAACAGTAGTCATTGTTCCGATTAACACCATTACGAGCGTCATTATCATGATTTTTTTCATATTCTCACTGCAAACTATATCGAACTTTCTCGTTATATAGTTTTTGTTCGACATATTTATACATTATTTCCGTAAATGGAACTAATCGGCTCAACAAAAAGGAAAATTCTCCTGGAAATAGAGGAAAAACCGTCTCACGGTTATCAATTAGCTTTATCTCTTACGTTACCCTTGTCGACGATATATGGCCATCTCAAAGATTTACAGGAATTAGGTCTTATAGAGAAAAAAATCTGTGATAGGCAGATAGTATACAATTTGACCGACAAAGGAAAAACATTCATCAAAGTAATTCAAAGATAAATAAGCATGTGGTAATGCTTCTTTTTACTAAAAAATTGATGTGCTATTTTCTTTTATTGGCTAATTAGCGCCCCTCATTTCAATTAACTTTTAATACACTAATTTGTATATGCATTGGTAGGCGCTTGACCTATTTTTGATTAAGGAGGCAACAGAGATGGATATTGAATGTAAATCGGCTGAGGAGAAGATAAAAAATGACGATATTGTACTTACGTTAGTGAATAATGTTCGAGAGCAAAATGTTCTTTTCATACGTCTACAGTTCGTTGACATCCTAGGAACACCAAAAAACATCGTCATACCCGTAAGCAGACTTGAAGAAGCCTTAGATGAAGGTATGCCTTTTGATGCATCGTCAATTGCAGGTTATGCAACGATTGAAGAATCAGACAAAATCGCAAAACCTGATCCACACAGTTTCGTGATCCTCCCGGAAACAATTGAGCAGAGAAAAACAGCAAAACTCAACTGTGATATTTACGAGCCCAATGGAAAACGATTCCCAGGTGACGCCAAATACGTACTTGAAAAAATGGTGAAAAAAGTTCATGATTTAGGATATCTCTACAATACCGGTCCTGAATGTGAATTTTTCCTCTTCAAAAAAGACGGTGAAAACTCTACACTTACCCCAAACGATACAGCTGGTTATTTTGATCTTTCCCATCGCGATCTCGCTGAAGGTGTCCGTGCAGATATATCTCTTGCCCTTAATGAAATGGGAATAACAACATATACTTCTCATCATGAAGTGTCACGTGGTCAACATGAAATGAATTTCCGCTATGCAGATGCACTTACAACAGCGGATCGCGTTATTACGCTCAAATATATCACCAAGGTTATCGCCACAAAACATAATCTTCATGCGTCGTTTATGCCCAAACCATTGTATGGTGTTAACGGGTCGGGAATGCATACACATTTGTCGCTGTTTACTACTGATGGAAACAATGCATTTTATGATCCTGATTCTGACAATCAACTCAGCACACTTGCACGACAGTTCATCGCAGGATTATTGACATATGTACGAGAAATCACCGCTGTATTAAATCCGTCGGTAAATTCGTATAAGCGACTTGTTCCCGGGTATGAGGCACCCACGTATATTTCCTGGGCGAGTAGCAACCGCAGCGCGCTCATTCGTATACCTTCAGGACGGAAAAAAAGTACACGCTGTGAATTACGAAGCCCTGATCTCTCAGGAAATCCATATCTACAGTTTGCGGTGATGCTTGCTGCAGGTCTCAAAGGAATCGAAGATAAACTTGAGCCCCCGGCACCAGTTGAAAAAAACATTTATGCGCTTTCTTCTAAAGAAAGAGACGAAAATGGAATTGGACAACTTCCTGATAGTCTTGGTCATGCACTTTCTATTATGCGTGAAAGTACGTTTGTCAAGGAGATATTGGGTGAACATGTATTCGAGAATTTCTTGCATGTGAAACAGAAAGAATGGGCTGAATATCGCATGCAGGTAACAAAATGGGAAATAGAACGATACCTCCCCATCGTATAAGTATAAAGGTTACGCCTATACTTTCTTATTTCTCTTTCTTTTCTTAGTTAAGTAAATATTATAAATTCATCTTGTATTCTGTGTCGTGAAGGTTTTGCTTATGGTGTTTGAGATCCAAGTAGTGAGTAATACGCCGCTTATCGGCGAAGAGGATCCTGATATACTTACTAAAAAGTTTTTCGAACAGATCGGATACTTGTCAAAAGGCTCAGATCCAACGATCCCTTACAAGATTTTCGCTGATTTCTTTTTAAAACATCCCATGAAAGCATGGTTTGTTGAAGAAATCGCGCAGACGTTACACACCTCAAAACCAACGGTATACCGACATCTCAATAAATTAAAAGGTTTTGATATTCTCGAAGAGATTCATATATTCGATGAGATAACTCAGCAGAACCGCAAAGCATATCGTTTGCGATATGGAAACTTTCATAAAGCATGGACCTTTGTCGAGGCGCACATTAAAGTGGCAGTGGAGAATTACGGTAAAACCGTTGAACATCTCCAAACATTATTAGAAAAACAACAGAAGGGATCGCATGAATAAAAAAGAAGACTTGGAATTAACCGAAGGGTCGCGATATCGAATATTTTCCATTGGTGGACGTGATACCGCACTTGAAACAGAAGGAGTATTCCGTGGATTTGCTACCCTTGGAATAGATGAAGGTGGAGTCCTTATCGAACTTGGAGAAATTCATGAGGAACGAAAAGGAACAATCCGGATTATCCCATTACACGCAATTCTAGCAATCGATGTTCTCGATAGCATTAAAAAAGAGAAAACAGAGGAAGAAAAAGAGCCAACACATTACTATGGATAAAAACGAGAATACCCTGTTTGGTTCTGCGACAAAATAGATGATTTTCCTTTGATTTTCAATGAGAGACTATTAATTTTCCTTTATTTTATCATCTACAAAACCGCATGCAAACGTTTATAAGTGAAAAAACCGTTTTGAATACGATAACACCGTGATACAGCTGAAACTGTAACTCTGTGAGGAAAAGAGTATGAACAAAGAAGAAACACCTAAAGAACCAAAAGAAAAAAAAACCCATGACCGAAAAATGGAAGAAAATGTCATCTTCGTTGGGAGCAAACCCCCGATGAACTACGTGACCGCAATTATCGCGCAGTTCAACTCAAGTGAATCAGATGAAGTCACCCTGAAAGCACGTGGGAGCGCAATCACACGGGCGGTTGATGCAGCGGAGATTACACGAAATCGATTCATGACCAATCTTGTCGTGAAAAGCATCAACATTGGTACTGAAGCAGTCACCAACGAAGAAGGCAGAACATCTAATGTCTCTTCCATGGAAATCTGCTTAGCCAAAAAGAAATAGATAGATACAATAGTAATCACGGGAATTTTTTTTCCCAATACTCCTTTTTTTTTCGCGTTAGAAAAAAAGCTAAATAGTACTGACTATTGCATCGAAACAGATGACTTCAGTTTTTGATCGTTTCAACCCCCAGATACAAAATCTTCTGCGTTTAAGAAACATAACAGAACCGACAGAACCCCAAGAAAAAGCGATCCCCGTCATCCTCGAAGACAAAAACGTTTTATTAATTGCCCCTACAGGATTAGGGAAAACAGAGTCTGCGCTTCTCCCGATTTTTCATCGCTTCTTAGATTTCAAAAACATGCAATCCGAAGAGAAAAAATCTGCGGGGATATCTATCCTTTATGTTACCCCATTACGAGCGTTGAACCGTGATATGCTTCGGAGAACCTTTGAATGGGGGAAATCATTGGGGATGACGGTTGCGGTCCGTCATGGAGACACCTCACAGGCGGAACGAGCAAAACAAACACGAACACCACCAGATATGCTGATTACGACGCCAGAAACACTGCAGATTCTTTTCATCGGCAAAAAACTCCGAATATATCTGAAGACCGTACAGTGGGTGATCATCGACGAAGTCCATGAACTTGCAAGTGATGAACGAGGGGCGCAACTTGCGGTTGCTCTGGAACGACTCGAGGAGCTCACAAAGGATGCTGGTCATAGTTTTCAGCGTGTTGGTCTTTCTGCCACCGTGGGTTTACCAAATGAAGTTGCCCGGTACCTTGGTGGAATGCAAAATGGGACATTTCGCGAGGTATCTGTGCTTGAAATCGATGTCACAAAACAAATAGACATCACTGTTGAATTACCATCTATTGAATCAAAAGATTACACGAATGCAAATCAATTTTCTATGGAACCGATTTCTTTTGCGTCTCTGAGACGATGCAAAGAACTCATTGATGATCATGTATCCACCCTTCTTTTTGTTAACACACGAGATGGTGCAGAGATTCTTGCTACCCGTCTCCATCTGTGGAAAGAGGATATGCCGATTGGTGTTCACCATGGTTCCCTTTCAAAAAATGCTCGCGTCGAAGCAGAAAACGATTTTAAAACAGGAAAACTAAAATCCCTGATATGTACATCATCCCTTGAACTCGGGATCGATGTCGGGGACACAGATTTTGTCATACAGTACAATTCCCCCCGAGAGGTGACACGGCTTGTCCAGCGAATCGGACGATCCGGCCATCGCGTCGGCAAAACCTCAAAAGGAATCATCATTGCAACAAACCCTGAAGATCTTGCGGAAAGCATGGTGATCGCGAAACGAGCTCTCGCTGGAGAGTTAGAACAATTCATGGTGCGACGGAACCCCTTATCTGTGTTATCCAATCAGATTATTTCTCTTGTTCTTGAATATGGGCAAATCGAAAGGAAAAAAATCTTTGATATCATCACCAGATCATATCCATTTCACACACTTTCTTTTGATCTATTTGAAATGAGTGTGAATCAACTGCAAAATCAACGAACAATCTGGGTCGATGACATGGATCCATCACTGCTTTCAAAACGTATGAAATCACGATACTACTTTTTAGATAACATATCGATGATTCCTGATGAGAAATCATATGTTGTCGTCGACATCAGTTCTCGCACAAAAATCGGGAAACTCGATGAAAGCTTCGTGTTAAATTATGGGTTTGAAGGAGCAACGTTTATCCTTCGCGGGAGGTCATGGATGATTGTTAAACGAGATGAAGACAGCATCCTTGTTTCACCAATTAAAGAAATAGGAACCGTTCCCTCGTGGGTTGGAGAAGACATCCCTATTCCCTATGAGGTCGCAAAAGAAGTTGGTGCACTCCGCCGGTATGCTTCTGAAGGAAAAACAATCCACGGATACCCCTGCGATATACAGTCGTTTCAGATATTCCTTGAACAAATAGCAAATCAAAAAAAACAAGGGTTTATTGTTCCTGATGACGCAACAATCACGATAGAAACAGAAGGAAAAAGTATTGTAATCAATGCTTGTTTTGGGACAAAAGTCAATGAAACGTTAGGACGACTGATTTCTGCGCTCCTTGCGCAATCTCTTGGTGAAAGCGTCGGCATCAACAGCGATGCGTACCGGATCACTCTTGAGCTTCCCAGCCGCATCCCATCATCTCGCATAAAAGATATTCTCGTACAGACAACTCCGGACTCACTTGATCATATCCTTGAAACGATTCTGCGGAACTCAACGTTTCTGCGCTGGCAACTCGTCCGCGTAGCACGGAAATTTGGTGCATTGCAAAAAGATTTTGATTACAAAAACGTGGGAATACGTAAACTCCTCATGCTTTTCGAACGATCGCCGATCTTTGATGAAGCGGTCGATAAACTTATCTGGGAACGCATGGACGTAGAAAAAACAAAGCAGGTACTTCAGGATATTCAGAATGGAAAAATTACGATTCATTTCCAACGACTTTCGCCTCTTGCTCTTGCAGAATTAGAAACCATCCGTGGCCTCATGGTTCCTCAACGAGCAGATAAAACGATTCTTCTGGCATTAAAAAAACGCTTAGAAGAAACAGACATCCTTTTAGTATGTACTAACTGTCATCATACATGGACGACAACCGTGGGACGTATGGGAAAACAACCGCTGTGTTCTCGGTGTGGTGCCATCAAGGTCGCAGTGTTAGCACGATATAACCGGGAGTTCGCAAAACTTTTAACAAAAAAAGAGAAAACAAAAGAGCAAATAAAAGAGATAAGCCGACTGCATAAGAACGCAAGCCTTGTTCTCGCCTATGGGAATTATGCGGTGTTTGCACTTATGGGCCGTGGTATCGGTCCTGATACAGCTTCACGCATTCTCCGCAGATACAATAAAATGGATCTTCAAATTTCTGAGGAGATTCAGATGAAATTCTTCCGCGATATTCTCAAAGCAGAGTTAACCTATGCGAGGACACGGGGATTCTGGGATTCCCCTTAATCTTTTTGGATCATTTATTTCTCATTTTACAGATATTGCATGTTTTTTTTTCTTCGATAGTGTTCTTTGTAGAGTGACTTTTGAATAAGCGCTGTAAAGAAACGTGGTACCGGTTGTACAACATGGTTTAAATAAGATGATAACCGAAACAAGGTCATAGAAAAATGGTCTGCAGAAGCAGTCAAATCTAGGATATGAGGAGCATATGGTGTATAAAAAGAGCGTAACAAGAGATTACCGCATCTATACTACAAAAAAAGTTCCATCTATATTAAAAATTATTTTTTTCAGTTCCATTATCTTCTCTTTAGTTCTTCCGTGTTCATCTTTTGGATCCGCTGGTAGTATACACACTCAAACTCTGATTCAACCTGCTGATAATATGGATCAAACAATTGATAATGGGGCAGGGAATGATCCCTCATCTTTAAATGGAAACTCTGAGTTGGCTTTCTCTTGGAATCCAAATCCCCCGCTGATCGGAGAACCTACTGCCTTCACTGCTAAATGTAGCAATAATTTTGAGAGCTGTAGTACATCCAGTAATCTTCCTGATGGTGGCATTTCTTTTTTTTCTTCCACAGAATCCTTTAGAAAAATCAGTCTATGTGACAACAATAACGACAATAAGGTGATAGATGGCAACCAAAAAGATGAACCCGGAGATATCACAAAAGATATAGATGTCCGTGACGAGCGTTCTACATCTGGAACATCATTGAATCCTTCATTTTCTTGGAATTTCGGCGATGGAACCTCCTCGGAAGCAGAAGAACCAATGCACGTGTATACAACAGCCAGAGACTATTCGGTGTCGTTAACTGTCGTTGATATCGAAGGAAGAAATAGTATAGCAACCCACACGGTACATGTCGTATCTTCTCGAGTTCCCCTAGCGGTTATCGATGAAATTTCACCAAGCCCTGGGATCAAAGGAGAGTCTGTATCATTCAAAGGACACGGAAAAGACCCAGCAGAGGATTCTATTGTTAACTACAGTTGGAGATCAAATATCAATGGAAATCTCAGTACAAAGCAATCGTTTAGCACCGCTAATTTATTCCCTGGAACACATACCATTTCTTTCAAAGTAGAAAATTATTCTGGGTTTTGGTCAGCGGAAGTTCAAACAACCCTACTCATCGACATTCCTCCAGTTGCAGACGCAGGTGAAACCCTCTATTTTGGATGGATACAAGAACCAATCTGCTTTGATGGATCACAAAGCCATGACACGGACGGGTTCGTTGTCAACTATACTTGGGATTTCGGCGATGGAACTGTTGCAACAGGTAAATCCATAACTCATACGTATTCACGGATCGGTACCTTTGCAGTGACGTTAACGGTAACAGATAATAATGGAGGATCAAGCACTGTTTCAACGATCGCACAAATCACCTGTGATCCTCCTATCGCTAATACAGGTGGACCGTATTACGGATACATATATCAGCCTATTTGTTTTAATGGATCGAAGAGTTCTGATAGCAGCGGAAACATCATCGAATACATCTGGGATTTCGGCGATAACACCACAGGAACCGGTCAATCGCCAGTACATATTTATCAAAAAAATGGAACATATGTAGTTCAATTAACGGTGACAAATGACAATGGTGACGCTGATACAGATACAACCTCTGCTCTTATCATGACCAGCCGTCCACCGAAAAAACCAGAACTCAAAGGGCCATCATCCGGATTTATCAACAATGAATATACGTACATCGCTGTTACCACAGATCCCGATCAAGATAATATCTCCTATTATTTTGACTGGGGAGATCATACGAATACAACAACACCTTTTTTCCCAAGCGGAACAGTCATCACAGCAATGCATACATGGGCATCCCCTGGATCATACGCCATTCAATTATGCGCGACAGACGAAAACAACGCAACATCTGAAATAAAAGAATTCCTTGTTTTAATTAAAACCCCTGACGATTCTCGTTCAGTTGATGGAACAACCCTGGAAAATGGTGCATCGAGCTTAATAAATTCAATACCAAATTCTTTAGATGAACAAAACGCTAAAAACTATTCGTATGCAATCATG
>CAIYYQ010000038.1 GCA_903930505.1 Methanobacteriota archaeon | reverse complement strand
TTGATACGCTGCTCAACTGTCCATTGCACAATACTTCGCAAAAGAGCCTTTTTTATAGAAGATTGAAGACCCCACAACTCCATAATTAACGATATCTTACGGCCCATAAGCTCTGCAGATCGCACAACAGCATAACCCTGCTGTTCAGTTCCTTCCCGATAAACAAATGAAACATATTCAGTAACAGGATGACTACTATAACGCCAGTTTAAATAACAAGCAGACCGAAACAGAGACACCTTGCTTCCAACGGTTAAACGCTTTGCCAGTGTATCTTGGTCCTTACCAAATTTGGTAACCGTCGTTACATCCGAAGAAGCCTTTTTTTTAAAGAGAGAAGCTGATTTCACCCATGTGGTGATTACTCCCTTGTTCTGAGCACCCATAGCGTCAACGTATCGAATCGAATTCTTGTTCGGAAAGAGGAAAAGGACTTCATCGGTCTTGAGAGCCTCAACTAACGTACGTAAACACCCTGAAGAATACCCTTTTCGCTGAGCAGTAACCAATGTCGCTGCATCACAGGCCTGCCAACCACGAATCATATGCTGCCCAATACTTATCTCTACAGGTATCATTGCATTTGTAGAGACTATACGATTACCCTCTCGAACAATTACAATCTGCGCAGGGCCTGCCGGTGGATGAAACTTCCATCGATAGAACTCAGGGCTCATATACACATTAGAAACCTTCAATGTTGACAACAGATTAGCATACGCCTCTCTTTGCAGATCAACAAAGGCATCGTAATCAAGATGATCACCATCCACAAGTTCAAATGCTGCCATCGATCCTCCATCAGGATTCTTTATTTCATGGATATTCCATAGACTATTCACTATAATAATTTATTGTGATTCTTCTTCAAATTTAGGCAAAAAATAGTTTCACTCAGTCATTTGTTATCCAATGAGTTGATAGGCCCCAAAAAATATAAACAAAAGATATATAATGGAAAGCAGAATGGTTAACATAGATTTGAATATCCTCGTGATTATCATTTTAATCGCCTACTTTTTTCTTAGCGTACTTAAAAAACTCAGTTCAAAGATCATGCTAATAATCGGCTTGTTATTTCTCTGTGTTGCAGGAGGAGCTTTTCTTTTTGAAAAACAAGATTTGGCAAACATGATAGCAACAACAGCCTACTATGCATTAATCGCAGGTGTTATATTGGCATTTATTGAATATATGCGAGAGAGTACGGAGAAAAAAACTGATAAATATTGTTCAAATTGTGAAACGAAAGGAGATGCTGAACAAAAGTTCTGTTCAGAATGCGGAACACAACTACCTGCACCCAAGGTAACCGAAACGAAAGAAGAAAAACCAAAAGAAGAGAAAAGAAATAAATTAAAACTATCGAAACTGACATTAAAAAAATTCCTAAAAAAACAGCGATGAAAATCCTCACCATCGTCTGCATCTCATCAATATGTGGAATTGAGGCGCTTGGCGCTCCGGTCACTTATTCGGCGGCGAAAGCGGCACTGAATTCCTATGTTCAGGGGATTGCGCGCCCCTTGGCGG
>CAIYYQ010000037.1 GCA_903930505.1 Methanobacteriota archaeon | reverse complement strand
TTTTAAATAGTCCCATTATTCTCCCTCTATTAACAAATAAATCCCTTATTTGGATTTTTTATCGATTCTACGAATAGTGTCATAGGAAAATACGATAACAACAACAAAAATTACTAAGCTGAACCAAAATTTCCACTGTTCTTCTTGATGATCTAAACCCAAGAAATAATATCCTGACATAAAATTACCAATAATACCAAATAAAGCTCCTATAATCAAGCCTATCAATAAGTATTTTCTATCACGATATTCTGTTTTACTGACCATATATTTCATCCACTTTTACAGTAACATTTTTATTGTTTTGTATAAACTGAGGGTTCACCACCACTAACAGAAGTGAGAGTAAGCGTTTCATCATTATCAGAGAAAACGTAATTAAATGCGTAAAGAACTTGACCACCAGCAATTGACAAAACAAATTTTCCATCTTTAATTTCCCAAGTACCACTACCTGTTAAGATACCTGCACCTGCTGAAAAAGTTCCATCAGAAAAACATGTAAAGGCATCGTAAGATAGTTTCGTTGATTTCCATGTTCCAACAAATCGATTATCTCTGCCAATTCCATTGGTACATCCACTTAAAAAGCCAACACAAACAAGTAAAACGATTAATCCACTTACAACAATCTGTTTTCTCATACCATTTACGCCTCTTTTTTAATTAACTTACCAAGTTAAATAAACATATAATGTTGAGGTAAGTGCAATTGCAAACATAATTAGAAAAATAATACCTAGTATCATACCAACTGTTCCATAACTATCTCCCTGTTTTTTTGCAGTTCTACCGATAACCACTGATGAAATTGCTAAAGATAGAGGAATTAACTCCCAAACTAACAAAACAAAAATATTCGTTACGAAAAACCACATAACGGCAGGGAAAAATCTAGGTAAAAATATTATTACTAATCCTAAAATTCCCAGTATAATAGATATTTTCCCAGCATTCGTATGTTTTATTTTTTTAGATTCTTCTTTTGATTTATAATATGCATTATAGCACGAATTACACACCTTTGTCCCATCTGGCATATCCCACCTATCCCAAAAAAGACCTTTTCCACATTTCTTGCATTTCGGCATATTTTTTACCTCCCCATATCTAAAATTTCAAATCCTTTCTTTCTTTAAAAACATATCCTTAGAAAGTCAGCAGAAGGCAAAACCAAATTGGAGAAATAAAAAACAATTGGAGATGTTTCTGTTCCGTTGTGACAGATATTTGGTTCTACCTCTTGCTTACTAAATATATAAGTGGAACTAGATTAAAAAATCAGAAGGAAGGTTATTCGGGAGATGCGATGAATATTCCTCGTTAAAAACATAAATATATAGAGGTCTAATCGTTTAACATTTTTTAGTATGATTTCGGGAAAAGAAATCCAGGTCCTTGACAGAAATTCCGAGTATCTTGGAGTATCAACAAGCACTCTCATGGAAAAAGCAGGATTAGGCGTTGCAGAGTATATTGTTAGTCAATTAAACCATCGAAAGGCAAACATTCTTGTTCTCTGCGGAACAGGCAATAACGGCGGAGACGGATTTGTCGCCGCACGATACCTTATAACAAAATATCCGGTAACCGTATTTCTCGCGGGAAACGAAGACGACATAAAATCTGATATCGCCCAAGAAAATTTTTTACATCTGAAAAAAACCAAAGCAAAAATCATCTCCATAAATGATTCATCAGACCTTGATCGATTACTATCAAACCATGATGTTATCGTCGACGCCTTACTAGGAATAGGATTCAGCGGCACACTACGAGAACCATACGCAACCATAATAAAAAAAATAAATACATTTCCAGATAAAACACTGATTTCTGTAGATGTCCCAACAGGACTTGGAACCGATCTTTCACTGCATCCACAATACACTGTTA
>CAIYYQ010000036.1 GCA_903930505.1 Methanobacteriota archaeon | reverse complement strand
GTTGATGATCCACCGTATTTTTTGTTTATTCAGCTTCCTCATGGATGCTGAATCGTCTATTTTATTTACTAGGAGAAAGTGATTTCGGGAAAAGACAACCATTTTTCTTGTACAAAATCTTAAAGAATAACAAGAATCATTACCAATAGAGAGAGAAAAGAGTATTCAACATTAGGGGAATGAGGAGTAATCGTGGAAAACACTGAAGAAAACGATGAAAATCAGAGGAAGAACATTTCCTGGTCTGAAAACCGTGCGATCAATGACGCGGTTTTTAGTGATGTGCGAAAGATTGAACGGGAAATTGATAAGCGATACGAACAGCGAATATCTCAGCAAGAACAATCAACTCCTCAAGAAGAAAAAAAAGAACAGAAATCTCTCCCCGATTTTGAATTAGTTAAATCTTCTCATGCAAGCGAGACAGATACCAACGAAATCAAGAAAAAAACAGAGGAACATTTTTCCCCTCCAGTAATTGGAAAAGAACCAGTAAAATCAAAACAAAAAATAAAAAAACACATCGCTATAGGAAAAAGAAAAAAGAAAACAAAACAAACACGAATCGTTAAAAATCCCTTCTCCCACTATATTGAACGTCTTATTGCTGCACTTCAAAAACCAACTCCTTCATTTAAAATACAGAAAAAAATCGTTTACCTGGAAGAGACCGGGGAACGGCTCGGTGTTGTATATTCAGTGATTTTCGATGAGAACAACCATGTTGCTGGGTATGAAATAAAAGACAACTCTTCTGATGCAGTATTACAATTTCCCATAGAACAGTTCACTGAGGATAAACGAGGTTTGTTTCTTGCGCCGCGATGGTATGTGAACGCGGTGAAAACTATTGAGAAATTCGAGTTTAAAGAACGTGCTTCCCCTGAACTTGTGCATCTGTTTTCAGAGAAAATATACGCGGAGAGCAACCCCGTTCTTTTCAAAGAGTTTGATCCTGAATTTACCACATGTGTCCAAGAAAGTAAATCCCTTAGGGAGCTTCTTAGGAATCAACTACTCGTCTATGAACAACAACGACAAAAGGTAAACGAAGCATTGATGGATCTTACCAAGAAACGATTGATTGAGGATATCGATCGCAGTAGTTTCTCCGAGGCGGTCATGGAACTGCGCAGGAAAGTAAAACTCCTTGATATTACAAGTACGAGATGCACTGAGCTTCTCCAGCGGCTTGATGCCACAATCTTTGGCAAGATGAGTAAAAATCCACCTCCAGCCATCCAATCAGAACGGCGCCTCCCTCCGCTCGAACATGCGAAAGATTCCCCTGTACAAGAACGAGACCTGTATCCAGCATCTCTTGATCAGAAACAAGCATCACTCACTGCGATAATCGCGGAGTTTATCGAAGATAAATTAACAGAGGACATCAAGAAACAACTAATCAAAAATCAGTTGTCATCATTTGAAAAAATAAATGCCTACGGTGAAATGCAGAAACAACAGGAAAGTAAAGAAATTTGCATCCAAACACTGCAAACGGAGTTACAACAGAAAAACGAGATGATTAAACGACTTCAAGAAGAACTTCTGAAAAAATAAACTCAATTTTTTTTGTAATTATTTCTGTGGCTCCAGGATCACCTTCATCGAATCCTGCGCATGAGCAACAAGCTGGAATCCTTTTGCTGCCTGGGACAAGGGAAACTTGTGAGAAATCATGTCGGAAACTAGTATTTTCTTTGATTTGAGGAGATCAATCGCTGTTAAAATATCTTTTGGACTTCCTGCATAGGTTGAAACCATTTTTACGCCTTTATTCCATAGTTCAAACAAAGGAAAAGGAATTTCTACCCCGGGTTCTGTTGGCGCGAAAAACAAAATGGTACCGCCAGCATCCACGAGCTGCAGCGCTTGTTTTACGGCAGATTGCGCTCCTGTACAGACGACGACAAGATTCGCGAGTTTTCCATCGTTTATTGTTTTTATTTTCTCAGGATTCACATCTTTTGCTAAAAGAACACTATCGGCACCAAGTTTTTTCGCCATCTGTAATCGATAATCATTGATGTCTGTTGCGATGATGCGGTTGGCATGCCACGCTCGAGCGAGTTTAATGTGCAACAGACCTGAAATACCGCTGCCAATGATAAGGATGCTTTGTCCTTGCTTCATATCTGCTGTTCGCAGACCCCGGATAACACATGCTAAAGGCTCGATAAACACTCCTTCATCGTATGATATTTCTTTTGGGAGAAGAAACGTTCCGCGGTCCGCATTGATCTCAGGGACTCTAAGGTATTCTGCAAAACCACCTGGGTAAAAATTCGTTGAATGAAGCGTATGGCAAAGGGTATGTTGATTGTTGAGACAGAACCGACAGGTGTTACAGGGGACATGATGAGATACGAATACGCGATCACCAATTTTGTATTTTTTCACGTTTTTCCCGACTTCGACGATATCTCCTGCGATTTCATGGCCAAGGACGAGCGGTGCTTTTTTGATACGGTACCATTCCATGACGTCGCTTCCGCAGATTCCGCTTGCTTGAATCTTTACTAAGAGTTCGTTTTCGTTGATGGTTGGAATCTGCATTTTCTCAATTCTGACATCGTTGTTGTTGTAGTACATAGCAACATTCATTGTTTTCATCTAGGACCCCAGGGCACAGTATGGACTGGATATTTAATAGATTTTATCGGAAAAAGATTTATGACCAATTATACATTGTATCATTAAATCAAAAAGGTGATGAGGCGAGAATATGGGTTTATTTGGACCAGATAAAATCACGGTAACGCTTGATAAATATCAATATAAACCAGGGGACGTCATCAAAGGATCCGTCGGTCTGAATTTACGAAAACCAGTACGAGCACGAAAACTCACTGTTGCGTTACTTGGAAAAGTAAGAACGACTCATCGGGACTCAAAAGGGAATGTTCATACCGAAGATGTCATAGTCTACGATTTTACTATTCCACTCGATGCAGAAAACGATTATTTAAGTGAACTGTATCCCTTTGAAATCAAGATACAATCAGATATCCTTCAGATGCATTCATCAAGTGAACAACTGCAGAAAATGCTTCAGGAGAAATTGGGAGCTGTCGGATCGTTTCTTAGTCAAATGGCGACTGCAGGACAAGGCCCCGTACGCTGGATGGTTCATGCGCAACTTGATGTTCCACTGAAGATTGATGTCAAGAAATCTCAGGATATCGTAATTTCTTCTACATAAAAAAAAATGGAAAAAACGAAGGAGGAAAACATAATGAAAACAGCTATTGTGTATTATTCGCGAAGTGGAAACACCAAATATGCAGCCCAAATGTTGAACGAAAAACTCAAAGGAAAAAATACTGATGTTGATCTGATCGAAATCGAAGCAGTCAAACGACCTGGTTTTTTCAAAGCTGGTCATGCGGCGATGAAAGAAACGGATCTTCCGGTGAAAAATACTGATGTTGATTTACAATCATATGATGCCTTTGTTGTCGGCTCGCCTATATGGGCTGGAAAACCTGCGCCCTTCATTAAAACCTTTTTCTCGACTGCGAAGAATATAAAAGGAAAAAAGACTGTGATGTTTGTGACTGGTGGTGGGAAACCTGATTCTCAAGGAAAAGCAAAAGACTGTATAAAACAACAATTAGAAACTGTTGGTGTGAATGCCACTGATGCATTTCTTGTTCTCCAGATGAAAAAAGGAAAAATAAAAGATGGAGAGCAACAAATCGATGGTTTTCTTAAGGTAGTTACGTCACCATAACTCTTTTTTTTATTTTTTTTGCAAAAAGATATCTAATGCTTCATTTGCTGTTGCTTTCCTGTGAACAATAGCCTGAACTGCTTTCATCATTCCTACTGGGTTTTCACTCTGGAAGATGTTTCGACCCATATCCACGCCGATAGCGCCTGCTTGTATTGCATCGTATGCCATCTGTAGTGCCTCTTTTTCTGGTGTTTTCTTTCCACCAGCAATGACGACAGGGACTGGGCAGCTGTCAACGACTTTTTCAAAATCAGGGCAGAAGTAGGTTTTCACGATATGTGCACCAAGTTCTGCTGCCATCCGCGAGGCAAGACAGAGGTATTTTGCGTCTTTTGTCATTTCCCTTCCCACTGCGGTTACAGCAAGAACCGGGATTCCATAACGTTCTGCTTCATCGATGTATTGTGTCATCCCAAGAAGTGTGTCTCGTTCAAACTCAGCGCCAACAAGAATGGAATATGCAACACCAGATGCATTCAGTCTGATTGCATCTTCTATTGAAACAACGGTTCCTTCATGAAGAAGTTCTTTACCAACGATACTTGTACCGCCAGAGACCCTCAGTACAATTGGGATGTCGGTTTCAGGATCAATGTAATTTCGCAGTGCACCACGGGTAAGCATCAATGTATCTGCATATCGTAGTAAGGGGTTTACCATCTCGCTAAGGTTCTCAAGGCCTGTTGTTGGCCCCATGAAATACCCATGATCAACCGCAAGCATGACGGTGTGTCCATCTTTTGGTTTAATGATTTTCGATAGTCTGTTTTTCATTCCCCAATCCATAAGGTTCCCTTCTGTTTTCCAGATGCATAGAATGGGGATTATATAAAGTATTTCACAGAGTAGTTGTTTAAAAAGGGTCTGCTTTTACTTCTATGTCATTTGGCACGATCGTGATGCTTGTCAGACATAAAATTATTATAAAAAATATAGCACTAATTTTTCTTTTCATTTTAACCTCACCCCTTTTTAATATTTAAT
>CAIYYQ010000035.1 GCA_903930505.1 Methanobacteriota archaeon | reverse complement strand
GATGATTGTACCATTAGATGTTAAATTGTATGGTAGGTTTTTAGAGCTACCAATGCTATATTCAAAGAGGATTTTGATTTCATTTTATGTTAGTATTTTTTTGATGTAATGGACTGACAACAATTATCAATTTTCCTTCTTGAACTTCAATATTCCAGTCTAATTGATCCTGTTCTTTTAAATTAAAATGATTTACAATTCCTGCTGGAACAGTTGTCCTTAAAGATTCGCTTTTGGATGATGCTTTCGTTAGAGTAGTTTTTTCACCCATAGTTATCAATATTAAATAGATATATTGTTATATTAAATTTTCTACCTATTTGTATATATAAATTTTTACCTAAATCTTTATATATGTGCATATTATTATACCTATATATGGGTAAAATTTGAGGTAAAGCAAAGGGAAGTTTCGACGCTCCCCCTTGGCAGGAAATCTTGAATGCCATTAAGTAAACAGATATCCAGAGAAACCATAGAACTGGAGATTTATAAAACCTTCGAGCAGTTCAAAGAAAACAAGAACATTAGAATAGTTGATTTCCTGAAAGTATTTGATGTCACACTTTTTCAAACAGATAAATACCGAAAGATCAAATTCCATTATGAATCACTCTTCAAACTCATTCTATTCCAGAAACTGAAAGGAATAAAATTCCACACCAAACTCACCAAATACCTCAGACAACACAAAAAAGAACGATATGCATTGGGACTTAACACAATACCAGATCGACGCATCATCGGATATTTCTTCCACCATATTCTTGATAATGAAACAAAAAATTTGTTGGAATTTGCAGCAAAGAAGATCGAAGAGATTTCTGAAAAATTCGGTATACTCCTCGATATTAAAACCTTAGAGCCAGAGAAACCACAGAAAGAAACCAAGGAACGAAACCAATATCTCCAAAGGAATGATAAAACCAAAGAAGTCTGTAGATTGTTCAAAAAGCGTTTCTCACCATTTATCAATTTGAACCTGAAAAACAATGCATTGTACAAGAAACACCAGTTCCTTGATCTTCTCATCCATATGGGAATGACTCGTGATTTTGCGGAGAACGGGTCAAAGACATACAAGGAGCTTCGTGGAATGAATAGCCCAGATGCAGACACCTTGTTGTATCATTTGAAGAACTATACCGACATGAAGGATCTTCATAGGATGTTCACTACATTATTTGAGATCGTATGGGAGATGGCACGCAAAATAAACCTCTTTGACATCAGGAAACATTACGATGTTGCTATTGATTTTACGGAATGGTATTTCTACGGTGATCGTGGTACACAGATGGTTGTAGGGAAAGAACCAGATCGTGGGACATCAAAATGCTATAAGTTCGCCACAATCAACATTGTTGAATCTGGGAAACGATTTACACTTTTAGCATTGCCTGTCGGTCCATTCGACACTAAGGAACAGATTCTCAGGAAACTTTTGAATTATGCTCTAGAACGTATTAAGATACAACGATTGTATATTGACCGAGGGTTCTGCGATTCCAACGCAATCAAAGTATTCAATAGCCTGCATCTGAAGTATCTTATGCCTGCGACAAAGATTTCCACAGTAAGAGATATACTAAAAATCACATCTGCACCGTGCATTATCAAGGATTTTGAGATGAAGGACATTACCTTTAACCTCGTAATCGTTGAAGAAGAAGATAACAATGGAGAGCTGGCAAAAAGGGCGTTTGCAACAAATGAGGAGTTCGAGGAAAATGATGTAGGCCTCACTCAAAGGTTGTTCTTCTTATATGGGAAACGATGGGGAATTGAAACAAGTTACAGAGTGAAGAAACATTCATATCTGCCTAAAACAACCTCGAAGAACTATCTGATCAGATTGTTTTATTTCATGTTTTCAGTATTGCTTTATAATCTTTGGATACTTGCGGATATTTTAATTTGGCTTGCATTGTTTGGAACCGTAAAAGAAGACCATTTGATTACATCGAAATATTTTGGAACTGTGTTATATACGATTGATCCTGGGGGAGGATAGCATGAATTATTGTCTTTCAGGATTTGATTTATGCAATTGTGCTTAGTGGCGAATAGTTTTTTATCTTGTACTTTTTAGTTTTAAATCATATTTTTACTCTATAAATCCATCATTTTACAGTGTGAATTGACTGAAGAGCTACCCTCTGACGCCATTTTTGTCTAATACAACGTTCTCCATAACCTACTTTCGGAACTACTGGATCTGAACCAAAACTATTTATGGAAGAAATGTGTATAATATATAGGACTTCATTAGATATGAAAAGGGGTTTCCGAGATGAATGTAAAAAAAGATATGAACATTCTCAACAGCATCTGGAATAAAAACGAGGGAAACAACCTTATCTGCCCTCAATGCAAGGGTACCCTTACGATGATTCAAATGGATCCGATATACGACACTGAAGGCCCGTACACCCCGTATAAAACAATTATTGAATGTTCCTCGTGTTCTTTTTCCATGGAAACTGAGTCGTTTACTATCCTTGGAAGCGTCAAAGATTTTGATGAAGAATCTGTTGAACTTGGTAGTTGGTC
>CAIYYQ010000034.1 GCA_903930505.1 Methanobacteriota archaeon | reverse complement strand
ATTCTCCTCACGGTCGTACGATACTCGGAGGAAGAAAAACAAAAACTCTACCAGAAAGGGATCGTCGATTACGTCACCAAACCATTTGAGCTAGACAATCTCATCAACACAATCCATAAATATGTTCTCCTTAGCCCGGCCAGCTAAACCGTGAAAGAAACTAAACTGGTGACGAGAGATTCTCATGGAAGAAGTTAAAGTTGTTCAGGTTAACTATTGGAAAGAAATGCGAAAGGAGCTCAATAAAACCTTTGAATCTTTCCATGGCCTGGTTTTACTCACCCATAATTCTATAGAGTTCTCAGACCTCATCGACTTCTTAAAAAACATACATAGGAACCAAGAGACAACGGTCCTTTACATCTCTCTGATTAACAGTTATAACCATATTAGACAAACCCTTCAAACACATCCTCTCCCATCAAAAAAACTCTTCGTCGTCGACTGCGTCTCCGGTTTCCTGCTTGAACTTCAAGATTCAGTCAACTGCGTATACAGAAGACCGCCATCTAATCTAGATGAAATGAAAAACCTGATTATGAAAAACATTCAGTGGTCAAACCCTAATATCATTGTCGTCGACTCAATCTCACAGTTCATTAATTTTACCACACCAACAGACGAAGAAATACAAAACCTTTATATCTTTCTCAAATCGATAAAAGAAGATGCCCTTGGAATAACTCGTGATGCCATCATCCTCTTATATAATGACAAAATGGGATCGATGAAAAAGCTCCCGACCATGTTCACCGATGCCATTATGAAACTAGAAGTCATTAAAGAAAAACCTGAGTGGAAAGATTAGAGAGATTCGCATGATAGAAAACGAAGGAGAGATCAGCTACTGGATGTCGTTGCACAATGAAGTAGATGAGGTATTGAAAAACCTCGAAGGAATTGTTCTCGTGCTCCATAGTTCCATGGAATTCACCCAATATATAGATTTTTTCAATAAACTCAAATCAAATCATTTCACCAACGTTCTCTATATATCACTAACACGAAGCTACAACTACATGCGACACGCACTCGAACAGAATCCTCTTGACCAAAAACAAATCTTCTTTATCGATTGTGTCTCCGGGTTTGCATTTCCTGCTGAAGAAAATATCGATAACTGTCTCTACCACAAACCACCACGGGATCTTCAAACAATGAAAGAAATTATCCACTTCGGTATTGACAAAACAAACCCTGACATCGTCATTATCGACTCTCTGTCCCAACTCATCAACTTCTCAAAACCAACAGAACAAGAACTCAACGGGTTCTATACTTTTTTAGGCCACATGAGACAGCAGATGTTAAACATAGTGAACAACACATTCATACTTTTGTTTGACACAAAAATGGGGGTACTACAACATCTACCTACACAAGGTATTGACACCATTTTAAAATTAGAGATAAACACACCGATGATAAATCAACCCCAAGAAGCATTCCAGAAGAGACTTAACTTCATTCGTGTGTGATCGGTGTCGTATTTTCCAGGAAATGATTTGAACCAGAACTTTACTCGTAAACAGGTGTTCAAATCGTTGTGTATTAAATATTGTTTTTTCTCCTGTACACTAACCGTATTAATAATTAGCGCGGGAAGGGAGATTCGGACTCGTATTTGTTAACACATTTGTTGATTCCATATCTGTTGCGAGAGTTTTTTCGATTTTAAAGGTTCCCGTCAGGAAGAGGACTTGTATTTATCTGTAAAAATCGTCCGATTCTTTCTTTAAAAACCTATACATCGAAAACTTAATTCATGTTTTATGCTGATCGTTGGCACAGAGATTGTTATTTATTGAATTATTCAACTTGGATAATTGTTGCCGATTGACCTTTAAAATTGGTTGGAATGGCTCCCATTGTCCATCCCGTTCCAGTTGTCTCACAGTAATAATACTGCTTCCCATCATAATTGTAATACGTGCCAGAATAACCTTCACCAGATATTCCAACAGCCATATGCCCTGGAAGATTTACCAACACGGCATCATAACCCATTGCTTCCATAATTGAAGCAAAAAGAATAGACGTATCTTCACAATCTCCAGTTTCATCAACAAGAGTTTCTACTGAAAATCGCCAGTATTCATTCATTGGTGTAGAGGCGTTATCATAAGCATATTCTAAACTATGCACAAATTCTAATACAAAGTTCACAGTTTTATAGTAATCATAACCTTCATTGTTTGAACGTGATTGTAATTCTTGTGCAATTTTATTAACAATAGAGTCATCTGAAGTAACGAACGCTGCCATCTGTGAAGTCGTATATGGTGATCTATCAACAGTTTCGTGTTTATAGTATGAATAGCTTTCACGTGGGATATCGATGTGCAGATCCCATTGTTGCCAATCAAATGTCCAACTGTATGT
>CAIYYQ010000033.1 GCA_903930505.1 Methanobacteriota archaeon | reverse complement strand
GTTCTTCATCTATTTGAAGATCCATCGACTCCTCTTCATCTCCCCATTATCTCCATCTATTTTCCCATCGTTTTTCAAAGTAGTTCACTATGTACACAGTATAAGAAAACAGGTATTAATATGTTACTAAAACATTTGTGAAAAAAAAGTGTGCAACAAAAAAAAATGTGAATGTCCATGACAACAACACCATATATATTTTATAATTACAATAAAAAATGGGTACTAGTTGTACCACAAATCCTTTAAAAGCAGAATACAAACACCTTCTGAAGAACTATGAAAGTCATTGGATTACTATCCACAGAGGAAGAAGCAAACGAACTCAAATACATCGCACAAGTCCGCACCGTTGCCGACCGTGTTCATTTCATCATTCATATCCATCGAGTGAAACAAATGCTGAAAGAAACCGGCGATAGCAATACGCCACAAACTTAAAATCCAATTCGTGTTCTAGTACATGATAGAACAAACATGAGTGTCATACTTGTTTCATCCGCAGAAGACCCTGCCGGGACCAACATCAAAAATTGCCTGTTAGGACTCTCATCGTGGGCGGAACAATCTCATTTTAACAACAACCCCGTATATACACATACCAAACTCAATGATGTGTATCTCATCACGATAAATGATCGAACGATCAGACACGAAAACCTTGACAAAGAAATCCAACAAACACTCAACATCAAACCTGAGCAGATCATTTTTCTTTCCCGCCATCGCAGCAAACAAGGCGGACCTACACTCACGGTTCATCCTATTGGAAACTATGGTGACGCAGAGTTCGGTGGACGAGCACGATCACTAGTTCCTTCATCTCCATTTATGATGACACAACTGCTGAGACTCATTAAAAAAAAACTGCAACAAACATCGCTTACCTATCAAGTCTGTTTTGAAGTCACGCATCATGGTCCATTTCTTGAGACACCAACTATGTTTGCTGAGGTGGGAAGCACACCTGAAGAATGGCAGAAAAAAGAACCAGCACAAATCATCGCACAAGCAGTTATTGAACTTCTTACAACAGCATATAACGAAAAAGAATTACAAAATAACACACCGGTTCTTGTTGGCGTCGGCGGTGGTCATTACACTCCACGATTCACTGACATTGCGTCTGAAAAAAATGCAGCATTTGGCCATATGATTCCATCGTATCACATCGACGCAGGAAACATTGATCAGGACATGTGTAAAAAAGCGCTTGATGCCACACCACATGTTCAATCCGTGTATCTTCATAAAAAATCATTGAAGAAATCACAAGTTACTCAATTCACAAAATGGTTTGAGGCTGAAGGTATAGCCGTGATTTCAAGCACTGCGTTGTCTGCTCTCAAGTAGTGTTTGTTTTGCGAGAAAATGAGCGCGGCGAAGTGGTTCCGGATTTTTATAGACACTAAGATTCTTGACGATTTCAACACTGGTTTTCAAAGAAACGTTATGACCTGACGAGACAAACACTGGTTTAATATTCTTTTTTAACTGAAACGCATATCCGCGTACCTTACCTTGGAACGTAATGTTATCCTTATTGACGCTGCCGTACAAAAGTCGTTTTGCAACACCAATAGTAGGAATATTCAAACAAACACCAGCATGAGATGCAAGTCCAAGCTGCTTTGGATGCAGAACACCATTGCCATCAAACAAAATCACCGATGGTTTTTTTGTTACTTTTTTTATGAGCTTTTCAACAAAAGGAAATTCACGATAAAACAAATACGTTGGAATGTATGGAAACATTGTCTTTGCAAAAATAGTTTTTTCTATAAGTATTTCTTTTGTTTGATAATCGATTATAACACAAGCACCACATGCAAAATCAAACGCATTATTTGG
>CAIYYQ010000032.1 GCA_903930505.1 Methanobacteriota archaeon | reverse complement strand
TATGATTTGAGGGTTCAGTCAAACCAGTTTGCAAATAATTTACGAAAATTAGGTGTAAAGAAAGGGGATCGTGTTTTAGTCATACTACAGAGTATCCCTGAGTGGTATATCGCATTGATCGGTATGTTTAAACTTGGTGTAATCCCTATGCCGGGAACTGTTTTACTCACCTCAAAAGATATCGAATATCGAATGAATCGATCTGAGGCATGTATGATTCTCACTGATCTTGACCATGCAGATCGAGTTGAAGCAATCAAAGGAAAATGTAAAACACTCAAACATCTGATGCTCATTGATGGGAAACGCGATGGCTGGATGAATTTCACCGAAGAGATAAACAAAGCGTCTCGGGAACTTACACAAAAAGAGATTGAAAAAACTCTTGCGATTGATCCATTGTTAATCTACTTCACCTCAGGGACAACAGGTCATCCAAAAATGGTGTTGCACACCCATAGTTATCCCCTTGGACACGAGGTGACTGCACGGTTTGCTCAGGCGTTAACCAAATGTGATCTGCATTGGACCGTGTCTGAGACCGGGTGGGCGAAGGCAGCCTGGGGAAAACTTTTTGGGCAGATGATTGTGGGTGCTGCGATTATCCAGTGGGAAACACCTGGGCGGTTTGACTCAGATGGACTTCTTAAAGCTATGGAGAAATATGGAGTGACTACGTTTTGTGCGCCACCGACCGTGTATCGAATGTTGATTCAACAGGATCTCTCACAATACAAATTAAAATTACGTCATTGCATGAGCGCAGGAGAACCCTTGAATCCTGAAGTGATTCGAGTATGGAAGAAATCATTTGGTTTGGAGATCTATGATTTCTACGGACAAACAGAAACAGTCTGTGTTCTATCGAATTTTCCATTCATGCCAATAAAATATGGATCTGTAGGGAAACCCACTCCAGGACATGATGTTCGTATCGTAGATGACAACGAAAAGGAATTGAAAACAAATGAAGTAGGAAATATTGCTCTTTATCTTGGCGATATTCGCCCTCCAGGATTATTCAAAGAGTACTGGAAAGACCCAGAGATCATGAAAAACTCGTTCCGCGGGAATTATTACTACACCGGAGATCAGGGGTACAAGGATACAGATGGGTACTTCTGGTTTGTCGGACGCGATGACGACATCATCAAATCCTCTGGGTATCGAATAGGACCTTTTGAGGTGGAATCCGCCTTGATTGAACACCCTGCTGTAACTGAATGCGCAGTAGTAGGAGCACCTGATCCCGACGGAGTCCGAGGGATCGTTGTCAAAGCGTTCGTAATTCTTGCAAAAGGCTACAAACCTTCAGAATCACTCACAAAAGAGCTGCAGGAACATGTAAAAAAAGTGACCGCACCATACAAATATCCGCGGATTATTGAATACATGGATGAATTACCGAAAACAATTTCTGGGAAGATCCTCAGAAGAGAACTGAGGAAAAAATAAAATCTTCTTGTTCGTTATTTATATTCGAGAAGATTTTTTTGTACTCCTGTTCCAAGCCAACAGTATAAACAGAGTTTCTCTTTTGGTAATCCGATTGAGTTCACCATATCATCTATCTGCTGATACCGCAAAGAGGTAACACCTATATCCTGTGCGATCCAGTCCACCATTTTTTTATATTTTTCTGAGGTTGAATCCACATACTCTGAAACATCCTCAATGTCTTTTCCTTCCAACGCACGAATCGCTCGGCGTGCTGCTAACTCATTGATACTTCTGGTGGATACATTATAGATGCAGGGATACATGAGGGGTGGACATGCTGGTCGAACATGGATTTCTTTTGCCCCCGCTTGTTTTAACTTAGTTATGGTAAAATTTTTCAGTTGCGTTCCACGAACAATCGAATCCTCGCACAGGACGATTCTATTTCCTTTAATAGTATCCTCATTTGGAATCAACTTCATAAACGCGATTTTATCCCGACTCTCTTGAGAAAGCGGCGTGTAACTCCGTCCATACCCCGGTGTATATTTCATGAGAACACGACGAAACGGTACGCCAGATTCCATCGCATATCCAACAGCATGTGCAATACCAGAATCAGGGACACCAGAGACAAGATCAGCTTTCACGTTATCACGTTTCGCAAGATGTTTACCACAGTTTTCTCGCACATGTTCAACATTAATGCCCTCATACGTTGATGCGGGAAACCCGGTATAGACCCAGAGAAACGCGCAGATTTTTTTTGTAATGTTTGGTTTTTTTTGTGTTTCTATACCTTTGTGTGATAGAAAAACGATTTCTCCAGGTTCAATAAATTTTTTAATTGTAAAACCGAGATTAGGAAAACAACAGGTTTCACTAGCAACGGCGACAGCACCTTCTTTTGTCCCTATAGTTAATGGAGAAATTCCTTGGCTGTCTCGTGCTGCATAAATCCCCTCATTGGTGAGGAGTAGAAGAGAGATCGATCCACTGATCTTTTGATAGATT
>CAIYYQ010000031.1 GCA_903930505.1 Methanobacteriota archaeon | reverse complement strand
CCCGGCGTCCGCATCTTAATATTTGTTATAATGCAGGGGTAGCCAAGCTTGGCCAACGGCGCAGGACTTAAGATCTAAGAAAATAAAGGTTCGTTGATGAGACATCCTGTCTCGAAGGAGTCCGAGGGTTCAAATCCCTTCCCCTGCACTAATTTACCGGTAAAATTTATATACTCATATAATAATATGTTTTAGTGATGATAAAGAAGAAATCAAAGACTGAGACGATAAAAGAGAGACTTGTTTACGTTTATCTGCCATCAGACGCTATGGTGAAACAATGGAAAGAAGCATCCGACAAGGCAGACATGACCCTCTCAAAATTCGTCATCGAACACGTCAACAACTCATTACAACAAGAACAAAACAAAGAAGGATACGCACCCAGAGCAAAACTCCTTGAAGAACTCAAGAAAATCCAGGATGAAAACAAAGAACTCTACAAAAAAATCAAGATGCTTGAAAGCCTGGTTATGCGACTGGATGAAGAAAACAAAGGATACCGGACAAAGCCGTTTTTAGAAGAGGAATATTTAGGATATAGAGACTATGAAGCGGATTTGGTCAACCTCTTCAGGACCCGTTTAGAGGTTCGTAAGGAAGAACTTTTCAAGGAATTAGGTGTCAACCCTCAAGACACTGAGAAAGTGAAAGGCATACGGAAACAAATTGAAATCTTGGAGCGTTACGGTATGCTCAAAGATATCGGGGGTAAATGGCGATGGAAAGGTTAAACGACCATCGCTTAATAGGGTTGTTTACAGAGGATTGTCAGACAAGAGGATTAAGTGAACATACGATTGAGAGTTATGTATCTTCATTGACGATATTTACAAAATTCCTGAAGGAAAGAGGGTATACATTACTTACTGTAGATAGAAAAATCTTCGAGGATTACATTTCATATTTACGCAAAACAGGCATAGAGAATAAGACTATCGAAAATCGTTTCTCAGCCTTCTCCACACTTTACGACTATGCCGTCTATAAAGAGGTTCTGGAAAAAAACGTGGTTAAGGAGATACGTAAACGATATTTGAAACAATACAAAGAGAACAATAATAACGGGAGTAAGAGGAAACTGGTGACCGTTGAGCAGATGGCACAATTTGTTGACATGATTTTGGATGTGAGAGATAAAGCAATCGCTGTTCTTCTGGCTAAAACAGGGATACGCCGAAGAGAATTAGTTGCCATAGATTTGGACGATATCAACTGGGATGAGATGTCCATTACGTTGAAACCAACTCATAAAAGAAGCAATTTGAAAGTATTCTTTGATTATGAATGTGCCCTGGTGTTAAGACGATGGCTTCAAGCACGGGAACATCATGCTGACCCTGAAAACAAAGCATTATTTGTCTCGTATACGAATAGAAAAAAAAGATTGAATAGAAACGGTGTCGCATATATCTTCGTGAAATGGGCTGAATTAGCAGGACTGCATAATTCAAAATCTGATAAGATAGGGGACCACTTTACACCGCATTGTGACCGTCATTGGTATACAACTAATCTTCGGAGGGCAGGGATGCCTCGGGAATACGTTAAATGGCTACGAGGCGATGCAATCAGCGATAGCATGGATATCTACTATCACATTGACCCTGAAGATGTCAGAAAGAGTTATCTTGCATGTATTCCGAAGTTAGGAATTAATTAATACTTTAAGGAAATCTCACTCTTCAGTTTTTTTCTTTAATTCATTAGTATCGAAAAGAAATTCTTCGGAATTGATTGGAGGAAAATGTATCACTATTGTCAAAAATTGTTTCAAATCCACCCAGGCACAGTAATCTTTCTCTCGCCATAATTCATAAGACTCTTTACTTAATGCCTCTAACTCCCTTAATAAATTTGTAACTTCGCATTGAAACTTATCGATTATTTTTTTCACTTTTTCTGAGTTCTTGTATTTGCCAACATACTCAGGTGACATGTATACCGCCATCTGTTTCGAGACATGCATAAGAATGCGTTTTGTTTCAGTCAGACTTGATATATTTTTAAGAAATTCGCTTTGTATATCAAAATCTTTCTTAGCGGTTGAAATCGCTTTAAACAGATTTGTAAATCTATATTTATTAATTTTTTTATCCTTGATTACCTGAATAAATCCTAATTTTTTCAGTCTGTCAAGACATTCAGCAAGTCTCGGTAGATTTTTAGGAACATCTCCTGATAATTGATAGTCCTTTCTTTTATTTTTATATAGATATTCTTCTATTTTTGAGATAGAATTTCTGGAGATGTATTTTTCATCTATTAACTTTTTTTCCCCGAGTAACACATATGCCAAATGTTTGAACTCCAACCCATCTGTATAGGCATTTAACACTTTCAAAATATTTTTATACTTCTCATTTTTGAAAATATTGTTTGATGTTATTTTACTCATTTTTAGCACCCAAATTATTATTACGTTTTCAAATACATAATAGCGTAATAATATATAAATACTATTACCGAAACAATAGTCACTATGGAAAAACGAACCAGAAAACTCATTCGGGTCGGAAAAAAGAGCCTTGCGATAATAATCCCCAAACCATGGTTAGATTATCACAACCTTAATCATGGCGACCAACTCGAAATCATCACTAACGGGGATGTCACTATCAAATTGAGGGAGAGGTGATGTGTTTTGTGGTTAAAATCTCTCCAAGAAATAGTCGGAACCCCTACCAGCATCATCTATGAAGATGGCTGCGTAAAAATAGTGTTTACCTTTCAAAAAACAGTAGAGTTACCCGAGGATGCTTTTCCCAAAGAGACTTTGAAAAATTCGATTGGAAAACGCATTGGCATATTGAACATTGATGGCACGTATAGAATAAGAAACGTCAAGAAACCTCCGAAATGATGCATCTGGTGGCAATTTAAATTGCCAGAAGAACAAATTAAAAAAAGCAAAGGTAAACAATATGAAACCTAAAAAAGAAATAAAAATACAGGGTCAAAGGCAATCTGAGTTTAGTCCACGTATTATCATCGGCATTATCGGGTCCACGGACTTAGATACGCTACGAATGCTGAAGGATTTTTTTGAGACGCTTGATGGTTTTACTCTCATATATCTTAAAACCTCGGGAAATCCCCTATATATTTCGGATAAAAAACCTGAGAAGTCACATGTTGGGGGCGAAGAATGATGTCATGGGTTACGGTATTCGCTCCAATTAGTTTTGTATATATTTTATTAATTTCTTATATCCGATTAGAGAATAATAGATATCAAAAATTGATTTTGAATATACGAAATTCGGATGTTTTTCATAGGTTCAAACATGAAAGAAAACCAGGTTTTTCCTATCATCAGATAGACGATACCGAGAAACAAAAACGAAAAGGCATAT
>CAIYYQ010000030.1 GCA_903930505.1 Methanobacteriota archaeon | reverse complement strand
TAACACCGTGACAAAATGTCACAAAGTATTTATATAGGGGGTTCAACAGAGAAGTAATTGCGGTTAGGAAAGATGCACAAAACTACATACATCAATTCTGAATATGCAGTATCTGAAATAGTTGGTGGCCTGATTCTGGTTCTGATCGCATTTGTTGTTATTGCCGCGATTTATATGTATGTTTTCCCTCTGCCGCTTCCGCCAAGCGAAACAAATGTTCACCTGGCAGGATATGTGAACAGTCAGGGGAACGTCGTTCTTGAACACATGGGTGGCGAGACATTATCCTCCTATGAAGTCTATGTTGATGGAGTTCTCGCATATGAAAGCACTGGGACGCCTTGGGATATTGGAGAAAAATATCTGCCTGCAACAGCTCCCTTGTTTGATGAAAACGATCATGTGCAGATAACTGTCTATGCCCTTTCAGAGGATGGAAGTAAACCCATTGTTTTCGATGGGATTATCCATGGAAAGACACAAATAGAAACACAGCCAGATCCGCCAACAGCTCCTCCAATGCAAATATCAAGTCTTCGAACAAATACCATTGATGAAGATATTATCTGTTATAATGATACGATTGTTACCACTATTAATCCGCTTACCTACATCTATAACTGGATGGTGAACAAAGGAGGAAATGAACAATCGATAACACGTGTACTGATGCCGTTTGATACCAACAGTACGTCTCTTGTGAAAGACTATTCGTCAAATCATTACAACGGAACCGTGAATGGTAGTGTAACGTGGACAAGGAATGGAAAAGTCGGTGGGGCATACTCCTTTAATGGAAATGGATATATCACATTACCGTATTGTTTCAGCAATCCTACAATCGACAAAATTACTGTTGAAACATGGATGAAAACATCTGCAACCTCTGCCTCTTTTGCATCGTTTAATAGATCAAAATACTGGGATTTTGGCATAAACAACGGCAAAATAATCTGGAGCACGTATGCAAATAATGAAGTCGTTGATCTCATCGGCACATCGCTTATCAACAATAACACATGGCATTACGTCGCTGCAACATATGATTCGCTCACTGGGGATGCTACGGTATATGTTGATGGTCAACAGGAGAAAAAAGAAAACGTGCATGACCCTGGAGCACTTCTAGGCGGCGGGAGTAATTGCACTGGATTTATAGGGAAAGGTACAACTTCAGGAAGGGAAACGATCCTCTCGACGAGTTTTGAGACACAGGATGAGAAAGCTAAATGGATGGAGGACAGTGAAACTTGGGGAGGGGGAGTCGTCTCTCAAAAAGTGGAAGTATTCTATGATAATTTTGAGGATGATTTTGGACATTGGAATGATGGAGGAGACAATTGTTTTCGAAATAAAAACTCAGACTATGCTCATAAGGGAAAGTGGACAGTTTGTCTCACAGATAACAGCGGTTATAAAGACTCAGCAACATATTCTGATACGATAGCTGCAGTTACTGCAGGGTATACACAGATGTACATCGATTTCTGGTGGAAAGCAATTGATCTAGAAAACGGAGAAGATTTTTTTATTCGTTATTGTGATAACGGGCCAAATTCAGTCCCTCAAACGTTAAAAACGCTAGTGGTTGGGACGGGACAATACAATAACGGTGAATTTTATCATACTGTTTGTTATTTGAATTCGACGCAGTATTCCTTCACCAATAACATGGTATTTGTCATCCAATGCGATGCTAGTGATGGAGATGACTATATTTATGTTGATCAAATATATGTGAATGCTACTAAGGAGAGCAGAGTGGATTACGACTTTGATCTCCGAAATGCAGCAAAGTTAAATCCTCACAGTGGAAATTATTCTCTTGGCGGCTCCGGCGATTTTGACCCAGATTATGCATATTTCAATAGAACTGGTGTTAGCATCTCTGGATACTCTGATGTTAATGTTTCTGTTTGGTACAGTTACGATAGTACTGAAAGCGATGACGAGTTTGGTCTTTACTACAAAGATGGGATGAACTGGGTGCCTGTTTTCGAAGCGCTTGATCCTCAGATTGGAGATGGAAACCAGTTGCAGTGGACACATGCAGTAGTTCGCATCCCTGGACGTATTACTACTCTTGTTCTCCAGTTTCTCTGGTCTACCTCTTCCGCAACAGAATATGTTGCAATCGATGATCTTGAAATAACCGGGGTTCCACCTATGAGTACGAATTACAGTGGAATTCTAGATGAATTCCGCATTTATGGCCGTGCGCTTTCCGCTGAACAGATCTACCAAAATTACCTCTGCGCAAAAGACGGGCGTTCTAATAAAAGCGTCATCGTAGCAGAAGAATATGCTCTTGGTGATATCTGGAAATGCCTTGTGACTCCAAATAATGGTATCCGCGATGACACTGTCTTTGAATCCAATAGTATACAAATCATCATGTACAGTGGTGGAGGTGGTTAATCAGTATGAAAACATATCGTACGCAACATCTAATTTTTTTCCCTATCGTGCTGATAGTAACGTCAGTAGTTTTTATCATCATCCCATCCACATCGGTCATTGCAGGATCCTACAACGGCCAAGATCTTGCTTTAGCGATTCTTGAGAACCAATCCACATTGGTCAGTTCATCGTACACTGATACTGATGCCTCGGGTCATAGTCAGGCAGCGGTGATTAATTCACCAATGGGCTATCGATACGCAACCCAAGGATCAACCTTTATCTTGCTGAGTACAGGTATCGCAGGTACTCCTATTATCACGACCAATGCATATGATCCTGGAAGTGAACGGGGATCATACTTCCATGGAAAATATGATAATCCAAGAGACCAAGCGACATTAACACTCACCCTTCGCGTGCCTCCCTTTATGCATTATTTATACTATGATGCGCAGTTTTTCACTGCGGAATACCCGGATTACCTCCATTCAGCGTACAACGATAAATTCACCGTTACCGTGAATTCACCGTCAAAGGGAACAACGCAATACGTCGTTGATGTGAACAGCGGGGATTTCGTGTTGAATTCAAATGATATCCCAGGAACTGGTTTTGACATTTTTGCCACTGATGGAAACCCCTCTGGTCCTGGTGGTGGTGTTGATATGGTGACAAGAACCCCACGATCAGGAGTCGATGGTGGTGCGACAGCGCTTATTCGTAGAGAAAATCCAGTCTCTCCCAATGAGCTTATTACTGTAACCTTCGACATTAAAGATACAGGGGATAATCAGTTTGATAGCGCTGCGTTTATTGATAATGTTCGTTTCTCAGGGTATGCAAAAACAGAGATTATTGCAAGAAAAACCGTGCAAGATCTAAATGGGGGATTCGTAGAGCGCAATGACACACTCAAATACACTATTACCATTAGTAACACCGGCGATGCAGATCAATGGGATAATCAGGGAAACGAATTTGATGATATGATCCCAAAAAATACGACGTATGTTCCTGGATCTGCCACTGCAACCTCGGGAGCGATAGGATATAATACATCGAGGAAAAATATAACTTGGAATGGGGCTATACCTGCACGGAGTAGCGTTGCAATAACATTCGAAGTAACAGTAAACCAGAGTTTATTCAGCGGTGCGATGATCTCTAATCAAGGAACTGTATACTGGGATAGCAACGAATGTCACAAAATAAACGAAGCAATGGAACTCACTGATGATCCTGGAGTCAATGATGGCATAGACCAAGATGGAGATGGTGAAACTGGTGATGATGATCCAACGATTGTTTTTGTCACTTCCTATGAATCACCCGAGACCGTCACAGAAGATTTCTCGAACGATGTTGTTGGTGCCAAAGCGACGCAATCCTACGTAGGAATACCCTGGTTTGAGACAAGTATGGTATCCGGTGAAAGTAATTTTGAAGTTGCCGCAAGCTACTATTATGCCACGGCAAAATCATTTAAAACAAAGTTACGTTCCTCCGAGAGTCCACAATACTGGAATTATACTCTGTCTGGACTTAAAAGCGATATGAAGTGGTGGGAAGCATGGTTTACCTGTGGAAACGTCAGTGAATCTGCTGATCTCTTTTTAAATTTTACAAATACGAATGGGACTGATATCGCGAAAATCAAATTTGAATACGTACACCAAGGATTGACACCTCCCACTGAATATGTGGCGGAGCTTTCCTATTGGGATCCCGTAAAGGGATGGACTCGTTTAGATTCTGATTATTCTGGTGGATATCTGTTCAACGGCTGGTATCAACTCCACATTGAGAAATACGGTCCTGCATCTATCAACTACACGTTGAATCGTACCGGGAAAGGAATCGTTGATTCTGCGACAGGGGCTCAACTAGGCGCACCATTCTCAAACTTGAAACAGGTGATCTGGAGTACGACGAAAAATCCTGTTGTTTGTCCCCTGTTATTCTGGGATGAGCATCGTATCGGACTTGTTCCAAAGTGAGATGAACAAATGATTTATAAAGAAGGAGAAAATGTAACCAAGTAGGTGGCATGTGTATGGCGAGAGTCTTTGACCGGAATATATTCATTATGTTGGTTGCAGTTATGATTGGCATTGTTGTTATCACATATTTCATTGCGGATATCATGAGACGGTCTCAGATTGAGACGTTAACATTTCAGCATGAAGGAGAAATGCGAGATGTCACATATAAAAGTGAAAATTTCACTGATCGTTTTCTCCAGGGTACGTTAAAGATGAATGCTGCTCGTGAAATCAGAGAAGTAGGTAATTATCATTTTGATTTCGCCTTGTTTTGGTATACAAACGCATTTAGGAACGTCACCGATGAAACCATCCACTGTTGTATCGAGAATTGTACAAATGCG
>CAIYYQ010000029.1 GCA_903930505.1 Methanobacteriota archaeon | reverse complement strand
GATATTATGCACAATAGAGTTTTCTGAGGAACCACTGAGGGTGAGTCCGCTTCCAATCATGCTACTGATGATAGTATTATTGATTAGATTTATATTAGAATTGGAGAGGCTAATACCATCACCGCAACACGTATTCACGATGTTTCCTGTAAAAGTATTTACTGAAGAATCCCCAAAAATGATTCCTGTACCAGTGCAACTAGTGACCCTATTTCCATTGAATGTATTCTCTGATGAATAGCTTATCATGAAACCAGTGCCCGTGTCTTGGACTGTATTTTGGGAGATGAGATTGGACATTGACCAGTCAAGGATGAAACCATTGCCACCGATGTTCATAATTGTATTATCGGTTACCGTGTTGGAGTCTGAGCAAGCCTGAAGTACAATCCCATTATCGACGTTCTCTAAAATATTTTGAGAGATGAGATTGTATAATGAATTGGAAAGGGCGACTCCTGAACCTGCACAGGTAGTAATTATGTTATTGGTAATGGTGTTATATTCTGAATCTTCATTGAGGGCGATGCCAGTCCCTGTACTATCTTGAATTGTGTTTCCAGAGATTTGATTCGATAATGAGGCAGAGAGCAGGATGCCGCTGCCACTGTTATTCCTGATATCATTCTGAGAAATGATATTCTGCGAGCAGGATGTAAGATAGATGGTATTCCCAATATTATCATAGAATAAGTTGTTCATTATCTGGGTATTAGTGATATCTTCGAGAACAAGTGCATCACTTTTCATTGCAAAAAAGGTGTTGTTTTCGATTACATTGTCACACGAGAAACCAAGTTGGATACCACCGACAATCCCGGAAAATATTCGATCGTGTATCGTGAAATGAGTACAGTTCGCAAGGATGATTTGGGCGGCATCAGCAGGGATCTCCAGGTTAGTTCCATCGACATTTTTCATGTAATAGATTGGTTTTCCTTGTATCAAATTCCCTTCGATTACATGCGAATTCCACTCGTCAACCGTCGGATTTGAAACTATCATCATAGGATTTTTTTCTAAGAGGATGCCGCCGGAATCAAACCAGTTATCAACGATGGTTGCCCGTTCTGCATGGGACAATCTGATGCCAATACTACTAGTGATATTTCGGAAAATATTTCCAGAGATTATGACATCATCGGAAGAGACTCTAATCCCTTCTTCACCTCCTTCAAGAGTGAACCCGCTGATGGACGCTCCTCGACCAGCGATGCTGATCATTGCAGGATCAAACCAAAACCCGCCATTCCAATGGATGATAGTAGATGCAGCATCCTGCCCGATGAGCGCAATTGATTTCCCAATACCAAGTGTCTGCTCATTATACACTCCATCGAAAACATGAATAACTCCCTGATCCGCGACCGCGTTTATCGCTGTACTGATTTTCGAGAAATGATCGATACCCCAACCAGGAGTTAAGGATGTATAATCATCATCAACAAATGCAGTCCGACAGACCACGGTGCAGGTAGTTTCTGCTTGATTATTCCAATCGCAAGACTCTAGAAGAGTGTTTTCAGGGTCAACCTGGACAAAAATAGTGTTTTTCCCGGTTGTCGTCTGAGGAGTCCATGAATATTCAACTGTTTGTTCACCACCAGGGGGGATTTCTTCAGGACTGATTATCGTGCCTAGGGTTTGTGGGTTACTGTTTTGAGAATTAATCAGCATATAGCGAATTGGAATATTATTCGCGGGAGCTCCACCGATATTGTGGATCGTTGCAGTGATTATTGTTTCTTCTCCGAGTACAGGTTGTGATGGGTCAATACTGATCTCTGTAGAAAGAAGGGTAATATCTGGTTTATCTTGATCCAGGCGTCCTTTTGAACCGGAGAGATCCAATGCAGGGTCGCCGAAGAGATTAAACTCTGGATAGGCACTTGTTGTATCTAGTGTTATTCGGAGGATTCCATCAGTGATGATATCACCAATAATATAAGAACAATTGATAAAGAGCGAATCGAAAAGATATTCTCCAAAAAAATCGCAGCCCACACAGGTCACTATCGATGCCCCCCAGAACGCAACTGCACCCTTTCCCGGAGTATTCACCAGTCGCTCCCCCATACAACACTGATCTGAAAATTGAAATTGACCGGTTAAACATGCAAGACTATACACAAACGGGAGTTTATTCCCATTATGTAACTGATCCATATCAAACCACCAATTTGTGACCTCCCAACCCTCCTGCGCCCCATGACCGGAATATACGACGAGGCTTCTCCCATCATTCATATTACTGTAGACACCTTCAGGATTGCCTTCTCCGTTTACCAATCCTACTACTGAGGTATTCCATCCGCTTTTCATAAGTTGATCTGTGACTTGCTGATACCACATTCCGCCGACACTTCCAAATGCAAGGAGAGCAGAGGAATGCCACTTGGTTTCTTCGTCACCCGTGTATGTATAATCGCGTTCGTAGGCGATTGTTTTCTCAGCGATCGCATTGAGTTCATCCTGCGTATTGACCGGGAATCGACCAACCGAAACATCAGGGGTTGAGTAATCATCGTCACCGATACATCCATACCATCGATCAGATACACCGGAAAATATATCCCCACTGACAATGAAATGCGCTGCTATAAAAGGAGTATCACCAACAAGGAGCAGGTATCCGAGATGATGATCACTCATATGGGGTGCTGACCAGTTCTCATACGCATACTGGATAAAACGTTTGATCGGAATGTCGATATTTCCACCGATAAAAGAGTTGTTTACACTAACTACTGCGACATCGAATCCGCTGTAATTCGCACGCCAAAATGCGAACTTATTCAAATAATTATCTTGTGTTCCCTGTTGAAAATCTTGTTTTGCAGGAAGGTAAAATGTGTTTGATGTAATGATAAGGTAATCCGCTGAAATCTCATGGCTGCTCAGATCTTCAGGGTATGAGACCGTGCCTGCAGGAGGAATCACGTCCCTCATTATCGGCCTAGAGACCTGTGAAGGATTTTCATAGTTTGTAACGAGTCTGGAGCAGAGGTCTGTATAGGGTCCGGTATCCTTGCAGACAAGCGTTTCAGGAAATACAATCTTTATGGTGATGGTGGTGTAGACGCGGAGTTCTTTTGTCACCGGGTTCCATTGAAGCGGGTTGATGGTGAGATGAGCGATCCGTTGCTCTCTGAGATAGGATCCCGGGCCGAGATCAGCGAGTTTCTCCGGATACAATTGATTAGCAGAATACACAGTATTGTCTATGGTGAATTCGTTCTCAGTTGAATACTGTTCCTTGGAGGATGATAAGAGCTGTGGTTGTGGCACTGGGCATACGTTCACATCTGATAAAATAGTATAATCGCTTGAGCTGATCTCCACTTGAGGTTCTCCGTGGTCTGGGATTGCGAGGAGTTTTGGGATGAAGGGAAGTTGAGGTTTTCCAGCTTCAGTTGTTAGAGGATAGTCTTGGAGTGAGATTTTTTGATAGGAAGTACCATCGATGGTTTGTTCTTGGAATGTGATATCATCTGGATTTACCTGGACGGTGAAAGTGTAGTCATCTTGGACGATAGATACTTCTTTTGGTTCGATCACAGATTTTTCTATAGGGCTGATCGATTGTCTGATACGATCGCCACCAAGTTCTTTTTCAAGTGAGAGAGAGGCTGAAGAGAGCACCGGCGATATTGTGAGTATTATGCACAGTATGAAAGATGTCATCTTCACTAAATTTGTTGCCTTTTGTTTCATTCTTTTTTCTCCTGATATTTTTTTGAAACTATCAATTATATATTTAAGTAATTAAATATATTCAATTTGCTGGTTTAAATAGTTT
>CAIYYQ010000028.1 GCA_903930505.1 Methanobacteriota archaeon | reverse complement strand
AATTCGTAATTTTTTTAAAGGGAAAGAAATACCTGAAGCGCGGTATAATCAGTTTTCGTTTGCAGGTTCCTGTGAAAATGCCCCGACAACGTACTGGATCGACAAAGAACATCAATTTTTGATGTTGCCTCAAACACGACAAATCATGGCAGAAGAAGATCTTATTCGAAACGGTCTTGATGCAGTGTATATGATGCAGACTTCTTATAGAGATGAACCAAAAGTTGGTGATGGACGGCATTGTCGTCAGTTTCTTCTCTGTGAAATGGAGCATAAAAACCTATCTCAGAAACAACTCATCGATTTCGAAGAGGACATGATTCGGTACCTCACAGAGAAATCCTTAGAATATTTTAAGAAACACAACATTTCAAAAAAACAAAATATTGCTCGGTTGAAATATCTTTTAGAAGTCGAGTATCCGCGTGTGTCGTACACTGAAGTCATTCGTTTGCTTAATGAGCGTGGTGTATCTATAAATTGGGGGAACGATCTTCGAAGCACAGAAGAGCAGTTTCTTTGTGGGTTGTTTGAGGATATTCCGGTTCCTGTCGCGGTGATTGATTATCCGGAAAAACTGAAATATTTTAACATGTATGAGAAACGAGGGCAAGATGAGGGAACTGAACAATCAGTTGTAGAATGTTGTGATTTTCTTCTCCCGTTTGCTGGAGAAACATTTGGTTCGTCCCGAAGGGAAGTCGACGGAACACGTATTCGGAAGCGGTTTTATGATGGTTCGATGTATAAACAACTAAAGGAGCGCCTGATTGTAAGAGATGACGTGAAATCAGAAGAAAAAACTAACCAGATTATTAATGAGGCGTTTGAACCATATTTCAAATTATTTGATACAGATGTTCATGAACGCGCAGGTTTCGGGATGGGTGTAGGACGTCTGGTTCAGTTTCTGGTGGGTTCAACTACCATCGTGGAAATTTAGTTCGATGAAGAATTTGAGCGTTTTATAGGAATTATCTGGAAAAGTATTGAACAGTTGGTTTATATTCGGAGACGTTGTGCTAACGTTCGAAATGCAAGCGGTGCATCATGTTCTTTTACCACAATGAATGTGTCTTCTCGACAGCCCATCACATGGGAGACGTTAATTCCTTCTGACGCCAACGCAGAGAGGATAAATGCGATTGCACCAGGTGTCGTCTCTATCTCTATTGCGCTTTTGATATGAAGAATTGCGTATCCATACTCTATTTTTTTATTTGTAATTTTTTTTGCTGAGTTTTCTTCAAGAAAAAACATATAACCACTGGGCGTTTTCGAGTATGCAATCGCATGGATATCCAAAAACGTGCTATGGTGCATTGTTGCAATCTTGTTTTTGACGGAGAAATGTGCTTCTCGGAGTATTTCGATTACTTTTTGTTGGGTTTTTCGTTTTGTTTTTTTGTATGTTTTTGCTGCTCGAATCAACGCTGCTTTGATTGTATCCGTGTTTTTAATATGAAGATCTTTTCCGATTTCTCGTGCAAGCGCGCTATAGTTGACTATGTCTTGTTCGATTGCCTCGATAATAAAGGGTTT
>CAIYYQ010000027.1 GCA_903930505.1 Methanobacteriota archaeon | reverse complement strand
AGGTATAGACGTAGGTATTAAATATGTTGTTAACACAAACTACTTCTGTGGATGAGATGTGATGAAATAGTTTATAACTCAAAAAAAGATATCTGCGGGGTGAGGAGTATGAAATATCGAGATTTGATTACGCTGTTTGTATCGCTTTTTTTTGTTCTGTCGATTCCATATGCTCTTGCTGTTAATCCTTCCCTGTGGTTTGTTCCGGTGATTTTTTTGGTTGTTCTTGTTCTTGTGGTCTGGAAACTGTGGCTTGAGAAAGAGTAGTCTGTATTGTTTTCTGACTTCTTTTGGCGATGTAATGATAGAAAAATGATTCGTAGTTTTTTTTCCCTTCGCAAAATGAACAGACACTGTTTTTGACGTCCCAGTAGTTTACTCCGATGGTACCGAATCGTTGTCCGCAGTGTCGACAGATCATAACCCTTATTATAATAGGTTGATTATATATAGTTTATTGTATAAATCTATCCTTAATTTTTCAAAAGGGGTAATATTTAAATGACCCTGGATATTCGCCACACCATATCATGACCACGATTCCCGATCATAATCAGATAAAACGTACGCTTACTCAATACCGTCTCTGCGACGCCTGCCTCGGTAGAGTATTTAAATATATAGAACAGGGAGTAACAAACAGGGAACGCGGAAAACACATCAGATCAACAGTGAAACACACAGTAAAAGTAGAAACGAAAGACTGCTGGCTATGCGAAGGACTTCTCAATGAAATTTCTCATTTCACAGATATCATTCAGGAGTCCTTAAAAAACCACGAATTCCATACCTTTCTTATTGGTTCAAAAATCGATGAAGATATTGTGAAAAAAGAAAAAGAAACAATCGATTTCTCAGGATCCACTGGTTCAGAACCTATTAAAATGGAAATGAATAGAGAAATCGGTAAAATCCTAGAACAAAAACTAGGAAAAATCGTTAACTTCGAAACACCAGATATAACAGCGGTCATCGATACTCCGTTTGATGTTGTTTCTCTTCAGATAAAATCCCTGTACATTTACGGGAGATACAAAAAATTTGAGCGGGGAATTCCTCAGACAAGATGGCCTTGTCGGATCTGCCGCGGCAAAGGATGCCGAGCATGTCAATACACCGGGAAAATGTATGAGACCAGTGTGGAAGAACTCATTGCTAAGCAGGTTCTTGAACATACCAAAGGAACCGAAGAGGCGTTTCACGGGAGTGGACGGGAGGATATTGATGCCCGTATGCTGGGAACAGGTAGGCCGTTTGTCCTTGAGGTGAAAAACCCAAAAATACGAATCATTGATCTTGCGATGTTAAATCAACAAATAAATACCATGGGCAACGGGAGAATTGAGGTTAGTAATCTGCGTTTTTCCGATGCAGATGAGGTTGCTCGTATAAAAAACGCGGAATTTAGGAAATTCTATGAGGTTGTTCTCGAAGCAGAATAACCTATTGATGAGGAAAAGCTTAAAAAGGTGGCGTTGACATTACAGGGTACAACAATACAGCAGTTTACACCAACCAGGGTGGCTCATCGCAGAGCCAATTTGGTTAGAGAACGGAAGATATACAGCTGTAGCATTAACTCTATAGAGGGTACTATAGCAAGACTGACCATTGAAACCGAGTCTGGGACCTATGTGAAAGAACTGGTCTCTGGCGACAATGGAAACACCCAACCGAACATCAGTGAACTGCTCCAAAATCCCTGCAAGGTTAAAGACCTTGACGTCATCGCGATTAAGGGGGAATAATATCTATGGTTGTCCGATCAAAAGGCCTAAGAAGCAAAAGCAGACATGTGTTACAAAAGAAACCACGCAGTCGCGGGTTCTCTCCAATTACCCGTGCATTACAACAGTTTGATGTCGGTGCACGCGTGGCGATTGACCTTGATCCGTCTGTGATTCATGGAATGCCACATCATCGATTCCAAGGGTATACGGGAGTCGTTGAAGGTATGCAGGGTAATGCGTATCTTGTTGGAGTCGTTGTTGGGAAAAAACATAAAACCTTGGTGGTTATCCCCGAGCATTTAGGGAGAGTACAATAATGGCGTCTGGGGTAAAATATGTTCCTCTTGCAGAAGTGAAAAATATCTTAAAAAAAATTAGTAAAGAGCGAAAAGAGTTGACGTATGAGCAGCGAATCGCATTGGAACATGCAGAAGCTTTTTCGAAGATATCGGTAAAGGCAACTCAGGATCTTATTAAAGAACTGAAAACGCTGGAACGTTTGGAAGAATTTCATGTGTATAAGATTGCGGATATTCTTCCGACTACCGCAGATGATGTGAAAGCTATTTTTGCAAAGGAACGGTTCACACCAACTGAGACTGAAATAAAAAAGATAGTAGAGCTTGTTGCAAAATATAATGTGGTATAAGGGGTGAGGAAATGGAGGATTATGTATATGTGTTGGATTACTTGGCAAAAGGAAGAGGAGATGTCCCTGCT
>CAIYYQ010000026.1 GCA_903930505.1 Methanobacteriota archaeon | reverse complement strand
ATACGGGGGTGTTTCATTTTCGTCATGTAGTAATAATCAGGTGCTCGATAATGAAATATCTGGGAATGCCCTTACTATTGAGTATTATTGGGGTGGCATAAGCCTTATTGTACGATCTGATGATAATATAGTCTCTCGGAATGTTGTTACGAATAATAAGTTTGGATTGGGGTTGCAAGATATGGCTTCAAATAATATCATTTCTTCAAATGAGGTGTCGCATAATTCTCTGTATGGAATGTATATCTATTCCTCTTCCCCAGAAGGTGTAGTGAATAATTCGTTTTATAACAATAATTTTGATAACAGTGTTCAGCTGAATTGTGCATTGTATCATCAAGGAAAATGCGTGAATTTTTGGGATGATGGTATGCGAGGGAATTATTGGAGTAATTATACTGGTGTTGATCGTGATGGTGATGGCGTTGGTGAGACGTCATATACTGTTTTTGGTGTTGATAATGTTGATCGGTTTCCGTTGGTTGATCGAGTGGAAGTTGAATGAGGCATATTTTTACGAAAATTAAGGAGCTACTCTCGGAAAAATAATGAAAAAAAGAAAGTAGATATTATCGTTTTTTGTTTGTCATTTTTTTTCCTTGTTGTCCTTGAGCTGATTACAGTGTTAAACCAAGGATGATTGAAAAGAGTCCTAATGCAAGAAAAATGATGATGCCAAACCAAAATATAAGAGGATGACTTTCTTTTTTTATCTGACCTCCGAACCGTCCTGGTATATATCCCAATAGTACACATAACAGAGCAAGGCCAATGATAAAACAGCCGATGCTGACCATCATGACAAACCCGAAATTGATTTCCATGTTCTTTTCCCACTATGGTATTGAGGGATTTGATTATCTGATTTAAACGTATGGATTCCCAGGAGCTACCGTGGTTTGACAGACCGTGGACCAGACTCAATCCGGAGATCGGCTGCGAAGTCTGGGTGCATTATGAATAAAAAAAATGAATGCATGATGAATGATGACGTATCAATACATGTTTAATGAAACAATTATGAATAATGAGTTTCTCTTTATTCATATTATTTAAAATCAGAATATCAAGATTGCTCTAACAGCCATTTCCACACGGGTTTGATGATGATCTTTTTCTTTTGTTCAGTAAGTTCTCCCTCGGTGTCATGTGTGAGAAGTAAACCTTCCTTTAGTTTATAGGTTGTAAGGGCTTCAAGCAGTCCGTTGATTTCTCTTTCTTTATTTTCGCGTATGTGGTATGTCACTTGAATTGCTTGGATGATGTTTATTCCTTTCCTTATAAGGAAATCACATTCGTATTTCTCTTTATGAAAATAGATTTCTTTATTTTGTCTTTTTAGATGGAGGAACACGATGTTCTCAAGCATTCTACCTATATCATCGCTTGTCCGAAATCCGAGGATTCGTGCCATACCTGTATCGACGAAGTAGATTTTTTTATTGGTGTAGATCTGTTTTTTCAATGAAGGATTATATCGTGATATAAGGAATGCAAGGTAGCTATTTTCCAGATATTCGAAGTATTCCCGAATCGTTGTTGCACTGGTAAGTTCTGTGAGTTTTCGTATACTGTTGAAACTGATTTCTTTTCCGATGTTGCTTACGGCATAGTAGATGACTTCTTTGATTGGTTTTTCTTGAGGGAGATGGTAGCGGGTGACGATGTCGCGATACAGGATGTTTTCATAGACTGCTTTGAGGTATTCATCTTTTCCTGTTTGAAGGTATTCTGGGAATCCTCCTTTTTCGAGGTATTCATTGAACAATCGTTTTAGTTTGCTTTTTTGTTCGGT
>CAIYYQ010000025.1 GCA_903930505.1 Methanobacteriota archaeon | reverse complement strand
AACCATGAGAAACAAATATCCTCCATGGTTCTATAAAACTTAACCTAGTTGTATGCTAACCACGCCTCTGAATAATCTTTCCTGTTTGGTGTGATGATATCAACTTGTGGTTTGTGGGTAGAGCAATCAAAATTTAAACTTCACTGGTGGCGGAAGGTTAAACATATTCTGAGGTTTTTTTCTCGTGGTTTTTTTCTTTTTAGGTGCAGATTTTTTTCGTACACCTCTTTTAACTATCTTATAGGTGAGCAATCCAAATGCGTCTGTGGTTTTTACTCTAACGTTCTGCTTTTTTTGATGTATTTTATCATGACAGTTTGGACAGACCAATACCATATTTGTGATTCTGTTATCCTCTCGATTTAAGTTTTTATGATGTAAAATCGCTCTCACTTTCATCTGTTTAAATGATTTTTTACATCTGTAACATTTTCCTTTTTGATAATCTAAAAGATGTTTTTTATCTGAAGTTCTCACGGGTGTTCTTTTCTTTGATTTTTTTGGTGCGAATGGGTCTTTATACCTAATAGGTTTTATTCCAAAAGGGTCGCTTGGCATTTTTCCTCCACCAAATTACAATTTCACATTCCGTGTTTCTTTAAAAATCTATGTAGGTGGGAGGCATTAGAGGTTAGAAAAAATAAGTTTGGAGATATACCAGTAAAAACACAATACGCATTATCTTTTAATTTGAGGTGAGGAGAAGCCGGACGGGGGATCCGAGGAGGAGAAAAAAAGAAGGTCTCTCCCGAAGGAGAGAGCCGTCCGGTTTAGGCTTCCACAAACCAAGAAGAACCATCAAACTACTTAAATCAAAACCCAAGAGGTCAACGAAACTATTCGCCACAATTGTCTTAAAAATATATCCAAACCATGCATTTTCGTGATAAAGTTAAAATGAACAAACCAGTTACAAACAATCAAATCAAGGAAGAACAATCAAGCGAGGAGAACACATGAACACTGAATACTACCCATGGGGCGGAGACTTCACAGCATGCACACCAGATGGCTCTGTCGCAGTTGTCATACTTACCCTTGACTACACCCCACCAGAAACTGTTGCAATCTATGGGTCACTTAAAACAGAAAATATTGGTATCGAAAAAATCATCGCAAACGTGATTTCAAACCCACACATCCGTTATCTTTTCCTCTGCGGCGAAGACATCCGTGGACATCGCTCTGGTTCATCCCTTCTTGCACTTCATAAAAACGGCATCGACGAACAACATAAAATCATCGGTGCACCAGGAGCAATACCTTACATCGAAAACCTCGACCAAAACGCCTTACAACGATTCCAACAACAAATAGAAATCGTTGATTTAATCGGCGAACATGACATAAAAAAAATTACAACACTTATCCATCAATATATTGCGAAGACGCCGCAATCGTTCGGCGAACCATACATCGCTATTCACATCAAACCAGAAATACAAACATCGATAAATGATAAACGAGCATTACATTCAAAAATAACAATCAATTACCTGGGAAAAGTAAAAAAGAGAGGATAAAAACTATGTTTTCATTCACCAAAGAACAACAAACCCTAGAAATCGCTGGAATACACATCGGTGGACAACCAGGCCGAAATCCAACCACACTCATCGGCGGCCTGTTTTTCAAAGGCGAACCAGACTATGACTTCGCAGAACAACACCTACAAACCATGATGCATCTCAGCAAAAAAACAGGGAACCCAGCAATACCTGATTTCTTCATAAAAAAAGAAGAATACCTCCAAGACATCATCACCTTCATCGAAACATCGCTCCCACGAACCCAACCATTCTGCGTCGACATCATCGATTCAGCAATCAAAATTAAAACCCTAGAGCTTCTTCATCAAAAAAACCTTCTCCCGCGAACCATCTACAACTCGATTCATATAGGGATTACTCCACAGGAACGACTAGCATTACAACAACATCCTCCCGCAGCTGCAATCATTGTTGCCTTCAACCCAAAAGACCGATCACCAGACGGAAAAATCGAGGTCCTCGAAAACGGTGCACACCTCACCGATCAAGGGTTACTCCAAATTGCTTATAGTCTCGGCATCAAAAAAATACTTGTTGATACCGCAGCACTTGCACCAGGAGAAAACAGTGGCGCCGCAATCGCAGCAATACCAGTCATCAAAGAAGAATACGGACTTCCCACAGGCTGCGCAATACATAACGTTGTAGAAAAATCAAAATGGCTTCAACAATTCCCCACCGCAAAAAAATCAGTTGACGCCTCATCGAACGCAAGTATCCCCTTATTCGGAGGAGATTTCGCGATCTTCGGCCCAATTGAACACGCAGAAACCGTGTTTCCGATCATAGCCTGGTATGACATCCTCATATCAGAATACACAGAAAACTATTTCGGCGTAACCCCAAGTGACTCTCATCCTCGGAGGAAACTATTCCAATGAACACCCGGCTTAAAACATCGGTGATAGGATCATACCCGGTTTCTGTGAACACAACGGATCTTATGAATAGTTATTTTGATCACCATGATATCACCTGGAACAAGTATATCGATGAGGCAGTGCACGACATGATTACCGCAGGCATTACTTGTGTATCCGATGGACAAACACGAGATCCATTCATTCAGATTTTCACAAGAAAACTACAGGGATGCCGTATTCGTGATCGCACCGAGATCATCGGCAAAATAGCGTACGAAAATCCAATTACCATTGATGACCAAAAGTACGTAAAAACCCTTCTTCCAAAAGGAAAAGAACTTGTTGGTGTGCTCACAGGTCCCTATACACTCATGAAATCTTGTGTAGATCAATTCTATCATAATGAACAAGAACTCGCGTTTGATTTCGCATCCGCATTAAAAACTGAAGCACAACAACTAGAACACATTGTGGATTTCATCAGCATCGATGAACCATTTTTTTCAAACAATTACCCAGAATATGCACATGAACTCATCAAAACAATCACAAAGAATATCTCCTGTCCAACAAGGCTTCATGTCTGCGGCGACGTCTCATCGATTGTCCCCGAGCTTCTCGATATGCCTGTTGATATACTCACCCATGAGTTCAAAGCATCGCCGCATCTCTTCAATGCCTTCAAAGAACATGACTGCAAAAAAAAATATGTTTAGGATCGGTTCGCTCAGATGATGCACGCGTTGAAACCGTTGAAGAAATAGTGACTCATATCAAACAAGGAATGCAGATTTTCGGGGAAAACCTTATCCAAGTATCCCCGGATTGCGGACAGCGATTACTCCCCAGAGAAATCGCGTTTCAAAAATTACAAAATCTTGTTTTGGCACGGAGGAAAATAGATGAATGAAAAGGAAATCCCACTAATTATCGCAAAAAAAACACAGAAAAAAGATGTGGTACTTGACCAAAACGGTTTTTTTGTGATCGAAGTATTAAAAAAAGAAATCAGAGTAGAATACTACTCAAATGTGTATAAACAAAATAAAATTGTGTCAGGAAAACTAGAAAAAGTGTTCAGTGGAAAAAACGCAGCAGAGCTTGGAGATTCGATCGCGCAACATGTCCCAATAATGCGACCTGAACACTACATCTATCTTGGAAAAGAGCTACAGCGAGCATTTTGCGCGCTACAACACAACAGAAAATATGAGCAAGACGGCTGTTAACAAGACCGCTTAATTATGCTGTTGTCATTCACATGAATCTCTGTTTTACCGTTGACTTGTTTGCTGTTCACACCTGTGATATCAACAGTGTCATTGATTTTGAATTGTTGGATTTCTTTGACGCTTTGTCCCCATAACGTAAGTTTTTTTTCTTGCGTGCCATCTTGTATTGTTATCGTGGTGACAAACCCAAACTCACCGTTATCTCGAAAAAAAGCACGAGTGGGTTCTTTTTTTAATAAAACACCAGTGATCCTATCAGAAGATTCACTCACCGTACGTATTGGGTTTTTT
>CAIYYQ010000024.1 GCA_903930505.1 Methanobacteriota archaeon | reverse complement strand
GATGTATGGAAAGTTATGTGCCTGCACTAGTCTATAGCGTAGTTGATACGAAAAAGAACGCAAAGAAGATCGCCCATGTACTTGTAGAGGAAAAACTTGCAGCCTGTGTCAACATCGTTCCAAAGATCATATCTGTCTACCGGTGGAAAGGAACAATCGAAGAAGGAAATGAATATCTGCTGCTTGCGAAAACAACTGAGCGTCATGTGAAGCAGGTAATCCAGAAAATAAAAGAACATCATCCGTATGAGCTTCCAGCGATTGTTGTTCTGCCGATCATTGGCGGATTAAAAGATTATCTTACATTTCTTGTAGATGAGACCAAATGAAATTCGTGTCACTTGTGTCCAGTGGGATTGATTCACCAGTTGCAACCTACCTTTTAGCAGATAAAGCTGAGGAGATTATTTTTGTTCATGCAGATAATCGGCCGTTTACTGATGATCGCGAAATCAAGAATTTTACCAATCTTGCACGGTTTCTTCATCGTCTGCTTTCCTGTAAAACCAAAGCGTATGTGGTGCCACATGGGCTAACATTAACTAGTTTTCAACAACAGAGTAATCCTAGGTTTACCTGTGTGTTCTGTAAACGGATGATGTTGCGTTATGCGGAAGCGATCGCGCGCAAAGAGCATGCCTCCGCAATCATTATGGGTGATTCTCTTGGTCAGGTTGCCTCTCAGACACTTCAAAATATTCGTGTTGTTGAGAAAGCGGCAGCGATTCCTATTTTTCGTCCGTTGATTGGTTTTGATAAAGAAGATGTTGTTCGCATCGCAAAAAAGATTGGGACGTATGATCTTTCGATTGTACGGTCTGCTGGGTGTTCTGCGGTTCCTTTGAAACCTGCGACAAGAGCCCGTATTTTAGATGTTGAATACGAGGAGCAGCAAATTGATGTTTGCAGTCTTGTAAAGCATGCGATACATGACATGGTTAATGTACCGTTGTGAGATTATTTTTTTTAGACGTAAATCTATGATAGTCTAACCTGATTGGTGATTAGGAAAAAAATAAAACAGGTGAGAAGAAATGTTTTTAGATTAGTATTGCCCAAATCAGTGCAAGGACTACTGGAAGTAGGGCGAGAAGGGATATCAGGAGTGTTAATGCAACAGTTACGATTCCTGTTGTTTCGGTAGTCCCTAATTTTTCTGTTACTAATTTTTTAATCTGTTGGGGCGTCATCTCTCGTATTTGTTTGAGAAGTTCTGTTTTATTCACGGTTTTTATATTTTGGGCTTCCACTGCAGAAATCGATGGAAGTATCGCCAGCATGCATACCGCTAACAAACATCCTATTATAATTTTTGTTTTCATATTTTTTTCCTCTTAATAAATGAAATGAGCATCATATATATAAATCTTACTAAATAAAATAATATATGAATGTTGAATTATTGCCACACAAATTGTTATCGTTTTTCTTTTTTGTTTTCTATTTTTTCTTTGAATGATATGTCTTTTATTCTTTTTCGAATATTACTGTTGTTCATCTTTTTTTTTTTTTTGATCATTTTTTCTCCCGTAGTATCTATTT
>CAIYYQ010000023.1 GCA_903930505.1 Methanobacteriota archaeon | reverse complement strand
GAGACGTCATAACCAACTAGTCCACAAGTTTTTAAGGTTTGAGCGGTAAATTTCTTGTTTAAATGGTGCGCCGTGGAAAATAGTCGTATTTGATTTGAATCATTATTTGGGATTAAAAATTTTAAAGTTACATATTGAAAATAATTTTTATGAGTATTTCATTCGAGCGGAATAAAAGATATCTTGAATTGTTATTTTTCCTTTTGAATTTATGATAAAAGAAGAACCTGTTACTTGACCCATTTCAGGATCTGTAACCATATAAATAAATATCGAGTAAATAGGATAGGGACTCTTTTTAATTATCTTTACTTGAGGGGGTTTTATTTCACTTTCTTTTTCTTCACTTTTTTTATATTTTTTACAAATGATGTCGAGTTCTTCACTTGAGTTGATGACGTTAGTTCGTTTTAATTGTGCATAAATATTCGCAATCTCTAAGGCTTCTTGCTCATTTGACACGGTGGTGATATGGTGTTCTAAAAAATTTATTATTTCTTGTCGTTCTTCCAGACTAAATATTTTATTATTGTAGTCAATGGCTACGGTACGATCTGATAACTCTTTTTTACCACCATATGGAATATATATTGTAAATTCATAGAAGAGAAAATTCGGAAAATATGTTGTTAATAATTCATTCGAAATTTTTTTTATCGATCGAAATTTATCCCCATATTTTTTTATAAGGTAAGTCGTCAATACATCATTATTCATACCGTGGTCCCTTTATTTAAATAATAATACGTTTGTAATGTGGAAATGGGCCCGTTGAGATTCGAACTCAAGATCTCCTCCGTGTCAGGGAGACGTCATAACCAACTAGACCACGGGCCCAACCTTGATTGATTTTTTCTAGAGTGGACAGCAGGCGATGCCTGTTCATTGGTATGCAACCTCAGAATTTCTTGTACTTTTTAAATGTTGTTACTTCGTTGTCATAGTTGTTTGAGTAGGGAAATGTGAAGGTTAATATCTTTTGAGTTGTTGTAGGTTTTCAATTAATAAAACAGGAGAGAGACATATGGAAGCAATTATTCTTGCAGGTGGATTTGGTACTCGACTCAGACCACTGACGTACACTCGTGCAAAAGCACTTCTTCCCATTCTCAACAAACCCATGATTTCTTACATTATTGACAACCTACCAAAAAATGTTGATACAGTTATTGTAGCAGTAAATTACCGCAAAGAACAGTTGGAAAATTATCTGAAAAGCATGGTTCATGGAAAAGAAATTATTGTGAATAACGAACCAGAGCCGTTAGGAACTGCCGGTGCTGTCAAATATGCAGAACGTTATATCACGGGGCCGTTTTTTGTCTTGAATGCTGACACGGTATGTTCTCTTGATTTTGCGAAGATGATCCGGTTTCATGAGAAGAAAAACGCAGAGGTGTCGATTTCGTTATGGCCTGTGGAAAATGTTTCAGAGTTCGGCGTCGTCGACATAAAAAAAGATGGAAACATCACAAACTTCGTTGAAAAACCAAAACAAGAGGATGCACCATCAAATCTGATAAACGCAGGTGCTTATCTTCTCCAACTAGGAGTATTGGATTATATTGAAACCGGTCGTCTTATTTCCATGGAAAAAGAAATCTTCCCGCAGATCATCAAAGATACCGGGCGGTTTTATGGATATAAATTTGATGGATTCTGGATTGATGTAGGGCGAATTAAAAGCTACCTTGATGTTCATCAATTACTTATGAAAAAACAACACAAATCATTGGTAACTGGCAAACAGTGTATTGTGGATGGAAAACTTGTTCATTCGTGTATCGGTAATCATGTGAATCTTGGTCAACATTCAACTGTTGATTCCTCTGTTGTTTTTGATTATGTTCATATCGGTAAACATACGTTGATAGAAAATTGTGTTCTTGGTGAACGATGTATACTAGGGGATAACATCCATTTGAAAAACTCAGTTGTAGGAGACAACGAACACGTTTCATCAAATACTGTTCTTGAAAACACCGTTGTCTGGACGCAGCAGGCACCTGTGGGATACCCGCAGAAACAAATAGGAAACGTCCTCGGAGAATAACCACCTATTTTTTTGTGCACAATCATCTTTTTATAAACAAATAGGTTATTCCTTGGTCATGACCACAAGTATTTCTAAAAATATTTTTCGTGCCTATGATATCAGAGGAGTATATAACAAAGATATTTCCCCTGAGGTGTTCTACGACATTGGACGTGCGACTGGAACATATGTGAAAACTACGTTGAAGGGTAACCGAATTGCGGTGGGAAACGACATCCGTTCCTCAAGTTACCCGTTGGTTCATGCGTTTATCGCAGGGGTAACGTCAACTGGTGTACATGTCGCGTTTACTGGTACGACAGCGTTTGGTCAAACCTTGTTTTTTGGGTGGAAATCAAACCAGGATCTCATTGCGTATGTAACAGCGAGTCATCTTCCGCCTGAGTGGAATGGTATAAAGTTTTATTATGGTGACGGTGTTGGTTTCCCTGAAAAAAGACTCATGGAAATTCGTGATCTTACCTTGCAGAAAAAATTTGTTGATGTCTCCTGGGATAAGGTTGGATCTGTGCAATGTGTTGATGCAAAAAATGAATATATACGGTTTTTTCAATCTAAGTTTTCTTTTAAGAAAAAATTGAAGATTGCCGTCGATTGTGGGGGCGCAAGTACCACGCTTTCTGCACCTATGGTGTTTGATGCAGTGGGACTAGCTATTGTTCCTGTGTTCTGTGATCCTGATCCTTCGTTTTCAGCCCGTCCCTCTGACCCAAAACCAAAAAATCTTACGGTTCTTGTAGAACAGGTGAGAAAACATCATTGTGCTTTTGGTGTCGCATTTGATGGTGACGGGGATCG
>CAIYYQ010000022.1 GCA_903930505.1 Methanobacteriota archaeon | reverse complement strand
TCACCTGTAACTTGGAACACTTTAGCCCATTGGAGAAGAAGACTATGCCCATAGGAATAGGGATTTATTGTTATGAGTGGATCCCAACAGGTCACAAATTTATCTGTTGCATGATCAAACGCGATATCATTTCCTGTTACTCCTTGGAGATTGTAAGAAGGATATTGATAAGAATATAGAGTAGCACTTCCGTTCTCAGCATCCTGAATAAGATAAGCTGAAATGTCTTGTCCTCCAGGTGTGTTGTGGGTAATCGACATCGATATACCCCCCGAGAACCAGTCTCCATAGCGGTTGTCAGTGGCAATAGTCGGCTGTTTCACATTACTAACACCGGTAAATTCCCAATAATCAGTATGAACCGAGTCATACGGAATAATACCGGAAAAATTAGTTTCCCACGTAGTCTTCATGATCCAACCGGTGTTCTCTCCATCTGCAGGTGCTGAAGATGGCCGGTACGTATTGATCCAACGGTCAAGAGTCCCGTTCTTCCCCCAGTGCGCAAGCGATGCCTGCGTATGCTGTAACGGTTGACCTTCAGGGTTCCTAAGGTAAAACGCAGGACCTATAATTTCACCATAATCGCTCATACATTGGTAAGGCTGACTGACTGTTGTTGTACCAGTAGAGGAATTGAAGAAACTCTCATCGTACGTAAGAAACATGTCTCCAGCTCCATTATGTTCCAAAGCTGGATGCGTGTCTTTCCAAATCCAGTAGGATCTGGTCAATTTTTTCTCAGGAACAACCGCGATATTCGTCGGTAACTGCTTTGCAGCAGCATGTTCAACTTGTGCCTGCAGTTCCATTTTTTTGAGAAATCCCTGAGTTGTACTGATGGATTTTGTGCCCTGCCCGAGTGGTTTGAAATTCTTTAAACCATTCTCTTTAAACTCAGAGATCGCAGCAGTTCGATCCATCGTTCGCATTTCCGGCCCTGGTATTGATTCCGGTTTAATTTCAGTCGCCGGTATTATCTGGGTTGGTTTACCCACGCCTAACGCGCTTGTTAACAACAGCCCTGCAATAACTAACGTTATTGCCCCGATATACATTTTTCTTTTCATTTTCCTTTTTCCTCCCCATTGTTTATTATTTAGGACGAACTACTATTTATTTTTTTTCATTATTTTTTTAATATTATCTTTATTTTAGTGAATTATTGTCCCAAAAGTTGAACAAACGGGTCGATATCAGCGAACGTGATCCTACCGTCTTGGTTGCAATCTGCGGCTAGCCAAGACCACATTGGGTGCTGCATTTGGAATGTCTCTGGGGTAGTACCTAGTGCTGCCACAAACGGATCGATATCTGCAAATGTGACAGCTCCGTCGTTGTTCACATCACCGAGAATGAACCGGTGCATCAACGGATAAGAATCATGGCTGTTGCCACCAGGCATAAGATATGGTGTGTCTCCGATGCCATCACCACCAGGGATATCTTGATTTGGTCCATGAAAAGCATCACTGCCTGTGTACCCAGACCAGTAGTTCCCACCAAAAGGATAACTACTATTCCAGAAATTCGTATTTTTATCGTAAGCGCTCACACCATTATTGATAAAATTATTATGATAAATAAGATTATTATCGGAAGGAACAAAATCTCCAGGGAAATCTTCCAATCCTTTCGTTATATAGACACCGAAATTATTGTTATTAATGAAATCGTTCTCATAAATGATGTTATTCGACGAACCACCAATACTGATACCGTAATCATTATCAATAATAATATTTCCTGTAACAACGATTAACCCTGAAGAATTCGAAATCATAATAGCCGACTGCGGAGGATCCGGATGAAAATGACCTTGAAGGCGACAGTGCCGAATAGTAAAACCACTAATACGAACCTCACCTGCAGTGACCAACAAAATATTAACATTTTGAACTAACCCACCATCAATAATAGTCGTATCCTTATCCTCACCAACGAGACAGAGCGTTTTATCAATAATGATATGCTCATAATAAACACCCTGATGAACATTAACTGTGCCATAGTCAGCAACCATATTGATACCATCCTGGATACTCGCAAAATGATCACAACCCCATCCTGGCGTCGAGGAATTATACGTACCATCCACAGAGACGACAACCGGTTTAATCAGGGCAGTTGTACTATCTGTTCCTCTATTACCAACACTGTCAATTACCGTGAGAGTAACGGTATACACACCACTCTGCATGTAGGTATGAGACGGATTTTGAAGGGTGGAGTTTGTTCCATCACCGAAATCCCACAACCATGTATATGGCGAAAAGCCTCCGTCCACAGATCCGGTGAATTGGACTGGTTCGCCGGGGGGTAATCCTGTGTATGGCCCATGTGCGTCAGCATGGATCGTGATGGTTGCTGTCGTTGTATCGGATGCCGTGGTCCCCCTACTATCAGTAACAGTCAATATCACTGTATAGACACCGGTACGGAGATAGACATGTAACGGGTTTTGTTCATCTGTGAAACTACCATCATTGAAATCCCATCTCCAATGATATGGCTTCACACCGCCCTCTGCGGATCCTATGAACTGGACTGGTTCGCCGGGTAGTCCTGTGTATGGCCCGTGTGCGTTTACGATTAGTGTGGTTATGGCGATAGTTGCCGTGGTTTGAAATTGTCCTCTATTGTTTAAGCTGTCGGTAACGGTAAAGTTAACCGGATAAACACCGGTATGATAATAAATATGGATAGGGTTTTGTAGATTTGATGTACCACCATCGCCGAAGTCCCACAACCAGGAATATGGTTCTACGCCTCCTTCTGCTGATCCGTTAAATTGAATCGGTTCTCCAGGTATGCCATTGTAAGGTCCATGTGCATCAATAATGAAGTGAATATTTGCATACGTTGTATTAATCCCTACATTGTTTATGCTGTCTGTCACTTTAAGACTGACTGTGTAAAAATTGTCCCTGAGGTAAATGTGTGTTGGGTTTTGAAGGGTTGAGGTATAACCATCGCCGAAGTCCCAGAACCAGGAATAGGGTGCTATTCCTCCGTCTACTGATCCAGTAAATTGTATTGATGTATTAGGAAATCCATAGTATGATCCATGCACGTTTACGTCTAGTATGATGGTTGCTGTGGTTGTATCATTTTCTGTGATGTTTACATTGTCGGTAACGGTAAGTGTTACGGTGTATGTTCCAGTGTGGAGGTAGATATGTGTTGGGTTTTGAAGGGTAGACGTGTTACCATCGCCGAACGCCCAGAGCCAAAAGAATGGCGCTGTTCCGCCTTGTACCGATCCGGTGAACTGTACTGGTTTATTGGAACAGCCATTGTAAGGTCCATGTGTGTTTATATTTAGCATTGTTATGGTTGCTTTTGTAGTGTCATTTGCTGTATTGTGTAGGTTGTCAATTACTGTAAGACTAACAGGGAAAACCCCGGTATGGAGGTAGATATGTGTTGGGTTTTGAAGGGTAGACGTGTTACCATCGCCGAACGCCCAGAGCCAGGAAAAAGGCGCTGTTCCTCCCTGTACTGATCCAGTGAACTGAATAGGGTTTCCAGGGATTCCAGTATAGGGACCATGTGTATCTGGTAATACTATTGTTATTGTCGCAGTTGTATTATTATAGGCATAGTTCCAGATGCTGTCTACTATCATAAGTTTTACTATATAAACACCTGGCTGATTATACGTATGAAGCGGGTTTTGATCGCGTGATTCAAAACCATTATGACCATCACCGAAATCCCAATACCAATCATATCCTGGAACGCCTCCATTTGGAGAACTAATGAATTGAATTGGAGTAGAAACAACGCCTCGATATGGTCCATGGACATCGACCCGGAATGGTTCGAACAACCTTATACTTAAATGATCTTCAGAAACATTTCCTTCACTATCAGTTACCGTGAGCGATACAGTATATACCCCAGCTGCACTATACTTATACATTGGATTTTGCTCATAAGAAACATCACCATTGCCGAAATCCCAACTCCAATTATACGGCCGCACACCACCATAGACTGAACCTTTGAATTGTATCCATTCACCGGTGGGACTCTTGGACGGCCCATCCACCCGTACATAAAAACCGGGAATTGGCGTATTCGGAGTTATCAAAGGATAATCATCCGTATTTTCACCAGGAGGAATTATGTAAGGTTTATCGATGATACCGTTGCTATCGTTATCCCATGCTCCTTCACAGGGTTCATCGAAGTCACTCCAATAGTTTCCCTGTTGAAGCATGGTATTAGACCAATTATTTCTTCCGGAATCCTCTGCATTTATGCCATTTAGAATGAACTCGTTATGATAGAAAAGGTTATCATAGGCACTATAATAACCAAAATAATTGGCGGGTATACAGACACCGTAATCGTTATTAAAAAGAAGATTATCAGTGATCGTATTATATTTTGATGTATGGATAACAGTGATTCCATATATATAGTTCATAATGTAATTCTGTGTAATCGTATTATGATTTGATAACTGTACCCCAATCCCTCCGTATTCCTCACCATGTTTTCCCCCCATAATATTATTCTGCGAAACTATATTATAGGAAGAACTAACCATCCAAATACCATCTTGCCATCCACGAACCGTGTTTTTAACAATACTATTGTGAGAAGCGCCTAACAGAGTGATACAAAGATAACTATCAGTGAATTCATTATCTGAAATAATCACGTATGATGATGTCCGAAGCTGAATGTTATAATTGTTATTACAAAAGATGTTGCCCGTGATTGTAATGTTATTGGCCATATTGACTAAGACGCCGTACCATCCATCTTGGATGGTAAACCCAGTAATGTGGACATTGTCTGCATCTATATAGGCTGTACATTCGTAACCATCAATAATTGTCGTGTTTTTGTCTTCGCCACATAGTTGAATTGTTTTCTGTACAATTACATCTTCAGAGTATGTCCCTTTGAAAACAAAGATAGTATCACCAGTATTTGCATTATCGATAGCACCCTGTATTGTGTTAAAAGAATATATGCCCCATCCTGTCGTATTTTCAGTGAAGTTTTTATCAACATAGATCGTTATGGGAATTGACCCGCCCCACGGTTCTATTAATGGATACCAATCTGTATCCTTCCCACCAGAGATAGGATAAGGTGTGTCACCGATACCATCACTTCCTCGTTCATTCTGATTTGGTCCTTTCCAGAGATCTTCTCCTTCATAGTCTGACCACCAGTTCCCTCCGACAAGACGGCCTCCAGATACTCCACTATAATAACTACTATTCCATTGATTCTTACTACCAGAGTCAACCGCATTCTCTGTATTATTGAAGTTATTATGGTAGATCAACGAGTTCCTGCTCTGATCATCAATATATATTCCTACTTCATTCCCTATAATGTCATTAGCTACAATTTGCGTATCATTAGCCGAAGAGAGAAAGATTCCAACCATAGTATTATCCCTAATAACTATGTCCTGAATACTTATTTGCGATCCCTCGTGAATAGAGACACCATAGGTTCCATTGGTGATAGTAAACCCAGTAATATCCACAAAAGAGACGCCTGTTATAGAAATAGCGACAGCCCCACCACCATCGATAATCGTGGTTTCTTTCTCCATTCCTACCAGACAAACACCTTTTATGACCACCAGATTTTCCCGATACACACCAGGTGGTACAATAATATGATGGCCATCTACCGTATCAACATCATCTATTACCGCTTGAATTGTATCAAAACATTTACCAGTAGCACTGTTCTGAACACCGACGATAACCATCTGATTACATTCATTATCAGTATAATAATATTCTGTCACGCCAGAAATGGACACATTTATCGTTATGGTATGGACACCTACCAGAGGCATCCAATTAAAACTTACTTGTTGAGCTGCAGAATATTCTAAGGATGGTACTATTTTAGTAGCAATCTCTATATTATCCACGCGGAAACTAACGATGACATCACTCTCATTGCATTGGCCATTATTGGCAATAGTGGTAGTAACAGAGATAATTTTATTGGATTGTACATGACTAGGAGCATCTATTGATTTTACACCAACATTATGCGTAGGTTTCAGAGAAATCTCTGGATCACCAAACAATGTGATCTCATAATAACAAAATCGTATATACCAATCATCTATTCTCCCGATATTGTCCTCTTTCGAGTCCTGATTCGCCTGACCAAGAGATCTGATATTTTCACCAAAGAGCGCATCAAAAAACTCACGGTCAAAATATTGTGATGGACCATCTGTACTGTATCCCATCCCAATCCCATACCTTGTATTGGCGATACAGGCAAACGCACCATGCGGGGCAGTCACCATATGTTCTGCGATGCAATCATATGGAAGATACCCACAATGTCCATCTATCATGGTGTAGTCTTTATTGTCAAATGAACCGGAATAACACGCTTGACTATACATAAAGAAATACTGATCATTCGTAAGATTATCTGTGATATCATGGCAATCACCAGATATTACTCCCTCGCGCATAAGAACAGGCTCATCAAGTTTCATTACATGGAAATTATTCCCGTGACCCAGATGATTGATGATATGAACACCATTGTTTATGCGAGTGAGGAGTTCTGATTTTGGCCAATTATGACCCAACCAATCACGATCATAAAGGGTGGAAACGTTATACATTTCTGGTATTCCCACTGTGGTATATCCATTGTTATTGCTTCCATCTTTAATCTCATCTTTATAGTTTCCACCCCAATTAGCTACGCCCCCAAACCCAAGATATTCACCCACCATCAACACATTTTGTAGATAATCATCCTTGCTGTTTTCGTAAGCGAGTGTTTTATGGACAAAATTCGATACTTGTTCTGCGTTATCGACAGGTGCACGACCAACAGCCACCTCTGCAACCAGATCAATATCGGTACCATTAGGTCCATCTTTAGATTCGCCAAACGTCCCGTTCATATTAGAATCGAACGATCCATCAAGACATGCGTAATAGAGATCTGAAACTATACCATCTGTTAACTTGGTTTGATCATACAAAACCCTTGCTGGGATGATGTTATTTCCGCTTTCTCCGCCGACATTTGCACCATCTCCATCGCCACCAAGGAGAATATATTGTGTTCCCCAGTTCTGATAGGCGTCTCTAATGAAATTTCGAATGTGACATGCGGTGTCATTAAAGAGTTGGTTTTCATCACCAAATGGTCCGTTCCACCAGTACGCGGGGCATGCCTCAATATCTTCAACGGTCACAATGGTTGCTGTAAGTCCTTTATTAATCTTTGATTGGATGAGATCGTGGAAGGTGTACTCCCCTGCAGCATCGCGTAACGCCCTATTGGTGATAATCACATAGGTATAGGTTTCTGCGGGGTTAACAAGAGATCGTACTCCTGTTTTTTTATGAAGCGGGGTAGAAGCTTGGTTATAGGTTACGAGTATCTCCGGGTTATTCACCATGTTCTTCACCCTGGTGATATCCTCGGTAGACATTCGATAAGACATAATACTATTTGATTGTTTATCACTGGTTTCTAGCGTGATTTTTACATTCAATGTAGAATAGACTGTAACTTTTTTTTCCATAGGGTTATACTGCAACGGATATAAATTAAGATAAAGAATAGGGTATCCGCATGCGTATTGCACTGAACCAATCTCATAGAGTTTTCCAGGATATAATTTTGGAGAATTATATATGGTAGAATCACACTCTGTCCGCTCTACTTTTTTCGTGTAACTGAGTGGTATTACATCCTGGCCACATGCAATCGTAAATGGAATTGGTAATACTTGTTCAGAATCTGGAGATATCTCAATATTTTTAAGATAGGTATTTTCAGGTAAGAGAAACTTCTTGGTTTCCACCGGTACTATCGGTTTTCCAGGAATATTTGTCAGGTCTGCTCCCTCAATTGAGAGGATATATCCTTCATCTCGTATGATTGGTGTTGGTGCTGAAAACGTATAAGAATATTCTAACACCTTTTTTTCTATTTGTTTTTCTTCAGTTATTTTTTCTGGGTTCAGCGTTTTCGGTTCATTTATACTGAGTTGAGGTGTTCCTTTAGTTAGACCTGCTGTTATAGGAATTGCGGTGAGGATCATTAAGGCGACAAAAAATATCGCAATGCACTGTGTACCAAGACCAACTTTCAGCAATTTGAATCCTTTTTTCTGTTTCATCATTTTATGCCTCCCGATTATGTGTGAATATATCACGCCATATTGATAATTGTTATATTAATTTTTTAAGTTTAAATATTTTATTTGAAAAGATTCGAACAAAAAAATGAAAGAGGGGGAAGAATCGACCTTTTCAAGGTGTCTTCTTCCAATATCCGTTTCCTTCTGCATCTACCTGATCCGTTTCTACGTACCAAGCAACGCAACGAACGGGTCGATATCAGCGAACGTGACCATGTTATCCAGATTGCAGTCCGCAGTGTACCAGTACATAGTTGGACTAGTGGCATAGAATGCTGTTTTACCACTCAGTGCGGCAACGAACGGGTCGATATCTGCGAATGTGACCTTGTTATCGCCTTGGACGTCACCGAGTTTAAACATTCGTACTTGGTGTGCGGTTGACGAATTACTTGCAGGAAGGCCGGTCGCCCCATGTTGCACGGAGACGGTGATGTTGAAATTTCCAATGCTGGCGTATGCGTGTGATGCTGATGCGGAACTGGAGGCAGGTCCGACCATGGTGCTTGTGCTGTCGCCCCAGGAAAAGTTGAAGTACAGGTCGCTTCCTTCTGCTGTAGAGGTACTCTGATATGTGTATGTTATTCCTTTTCCACCAATTCCTTTGTATAGGTCGTGCGAGTCAGTATGCCAGGGTGTGACATCAGTTGGTTGTGTTGGTGGGTCTGGTGTAAGAATACGAGTAAACGGGTCGACATCATGTATATTCACTATGTTATTTAGGTCGCAATCTGCTGTATAATAGTATAGAGAGGGATGATATTGATAGAAGTTCATTTTGCCCTGCAATGCAAATATGAAAGGATCCACGTCGCCGCTATCTACGATGTTATTGCCGTTACAGTCACCGAGCTTAAACATTCGTACTTGGCGTGGAAATGACTCACTTGGTATACCAGTAATCCCATGTCGCACGGTGACGGTTATGTTGAATGTTCCCGTGGTTGCGTATGCGTGTGGTGCTGTTGCCGAGCCAGAGACCGGTCCAACAGTGGTGCTATTGCCGTCGCCCCAGTAGAACGTGAAGTACAGGTCGCTGCCTGGTTCGCTTAAGTTAGCCCGATATGTGTACGCCTTTCCTTTTCCACCGATTCCCTTGTACAAGTCGTGTACATTATCATGCCAGGCTGTGATATCAACGACTTGTAGTTGTGGTGGGATAAAATAATAGGTGACATCAATGGTGTTGATATGGTCGATGGTGTCATAGAGATGTTCGGTGAAACCAGTGTAATCAGGGTTCCCAGGGTTTGGTTCGCTTGCGGTGACTTTCAGGGTTGCGTTGGTCCAGATGTCAAATCCGAGGAGTAGTTTTATGAAGTAGTTTGATCCGATGATGGTCGCACCAG
>CAIYYQ010000021.1 GCA_903930505.1 Methanobacteriota archaeon | reverse complement strand
TTTTTAAGAAATGCGTTCGTGGAACGGTCATTGACTACGAAACTATGTATCTTAACGAAGTTTGTAATCTCTGATAATTAGAGGATTTCTAAAAATAGCGGTCAAAGATGACCGCTCAAACTTCATTTCGGGATGAAGCCTTGTTTACAGAAAGTATAAAATAACCGGGATCAGCAGTACACCCATGCAGTGACTTCTTCGAACACCCCATACTAGTGGTAGTAAACCTATGCAGGTGGCGACGATTAAAATCACGATGCCGAGCGATCCTGTAAAGAGAAAAACCAAGGTAAATACGAGTCCTAAGGTGAATGCGATGAGCAGTGAATAGGGGATCACCGTGAAATGTTGTGCCGCTATTTTCGCTAATCGAAGGCAGAGGAAAAAGGATAGAACCGCGGAAAACAAGACCGCGATGAGCAGATACACCAGATTTATTGGCATGAATAGCGTGGTCCATTCTTCAGCAGGTATCAATTCATTGATCGCGACGGTAACACCGCTTCGTGCTCGTAAAATAATAAACAATAAAACGACTACGGAAAACGCTGATGCAGCGTTCACTGCAGAAAGTGTAACGATTGTTTGTTCACGATCTGTTTCTTTATGAGCGCTCATCGCGATAACGGTACCGGTTGATGAGGATATTCCAGGTATGAGTGATACAAACATCCCTGAAAGACTACCGCCAATAATTGATACTATGGTTGCTCTCTGGGTTTTTCTGTTCATCAAAGGAACATCAAGTGTTTGTTGGGGGACAGCCGGCTTGGTGAAAAGTGAGGTTACCAATGTCGGCGTGCCGAATAAACCAGCAAGCGCAGGGAAAAGCACCGTTGATGGTAATCCGATTGGTGATGAGAGAGGTAGATTAGAAATAACGATGCCAAACAAACCTGAGATTAAAAATACAAATGTTGCAAATCCAATCCCTATGAAATAGGGGATTTTACCGCGTCCACCAAAATCATTGATTTTTCCTTTTTCTGTCGCAAGCATCATGATGGAAACAGCAATTAAAACCCAGAGCATAACTTCTTGGAGTTGGGAATACATATTCAATGGTTCTCCTATGAAAAAACGAAGGGGGTACATGAAAAGAAAACATACGACGATTGCTCCAAGACTTCCGATAGCTGAGAAAACAACGGCTTCGTATCCGCGTCCCTGCAGGAGAAGTGCATGCGCGGGCAACACGGAGAGTGCGGTGTCTTCCTCCGGCGCACCTAAAAAAGTAGTTGGGATGGAGTCATGGAATGCGTGGCTAACAGATACACTTACGATGAATCCGCAGATTAATACGACTATGAACTGCTCTGAAATTCCATAGGCTGATAATGGAGAGCATAATGCAACAATGGATCCTGAAACTGACAAAAGAATCAAGGCGATGCTGTTCACATGCAGACCGGGAAGTAAACCACTAATAACACCAACCAACACGCCAAGGACCGCGAATACAAGAATCAAGAGAAGATCCAGCATGTGTTATTCCTCTGCGATGACAGCAATAGGGTTGGGTTCGTTTTTTGTGTCGAGAACATATCGTAGGTTTTGTTCATCATATGTAAATGTTGATTTGACAGAAACCAGTTCGCCTGGAATAACACTCTCAATAAGAGGCGGGTTGATACGAATGAGGAGTGAATATTTTCCTCCGTGATCATTGAGGTAATAGTTGGTATCAGATTTTTGTTCGATTATTCCGGTGACGTTGACATGAATGCCAATATATCGTTCCGGGTATTGTGAAAGCTGCTGAATGGGAAACGAAGTGTTTTGCCATTTCTGCAGAACACGTATTGCATGTTCGTTGTCAGTTACAATTTCCCATGCTCCATTGTATTGTTGTACTGTGCCTATGACCTGGATGTAATCTCCATATTCTACAGATGCTTCTTTTTGTGAGAATACTGTTGCTTTGAATCCGCTTCCATTTGCTTTATTGTCAATGATTTCAATGATTTGATTTCCGTAGGATGTGAACTGGTTGGTGAGAACGATGCCAGTAACAGTGATTTTTTTTCCCTCATGCTGCTCTAAATCTTCTAATGAGATAGTCTCTGGTTGAGAGAATGATGAAAGAACATATAATAAAAATATGCCAATGAGTGAAATGAGTACTAATGTGTATTTTAGCTCCATGTTTTTTCACCCTCTGTCAAAGGTGTTTTTCCTCCAAAATATTATAA
>CAIYYQ010000020.1 GCA_903930505.1 Methanobacteriota archaeon | reverse complement strand
GTTTTCTGTTTTTTCACGGATCTGCATAAGTGATCTGATATTGATTTTTTCAAGATTCACGGTAAGTGGTTGTTCTCGAACGCCACCGTAAACATCAACGCGATCACCAATTGTTAGTTCTCGAATAACGTTTCTGAATTGTTTTGTTGGTTCATACGCTGCACAGTCTATTGTTCCTGTGGCATCATCAATTGAGAAAATGACATGGCCTCCAGGTATGGTTCGTGGTAATGAAACAACATTTCCTGAAACGATTACGGTTTGATACGGTTGGATGTCGCAGATGGTTTTCTTTTGGAGATGATCATCGGTTCCCTGGTTGGTCTCAAAAAGTAAAAAACCTATTGTTTGTTCAGAGATAATCATTGATTTTGCATGAATTAAATCTTTGGGGTTTTCTCCTCGTATTCCGTAGAGGATCGGACAGGGCGAATGTGGCACAAGTCGGTTATGTTTGTTTTGATAATCGTAGTTATCAAACGTGGTTGTACATGCTTTATCCATCTGTTTCACGGATTCACTGTCCACCTTGCGTTTCGTTCCCCATCGATCTTGTTCCCGGTAGGTGATCAGCTCAAAGGTTTTATCCGATCTAGGAGACCATGCAATTGCTGCAGTTGCTCCGATGAGCCCTCGTTTGTTTTTGTATCCTTTGTACAGTGCATCGTGAGATTTCAACAAGGAGACGACATCCGTAAGATGTACGATTTCTTGAACTGCGGTTGTGTAGAGTCTTTGTGATGGTTTTTTGTTCAAAAGAACAAAACCCGGGTTTGTATTTTGATCATCGGTTTTTGCATAGCGTTCAATAAGGCTCTGAACAAGTGATTTAACCGCTGTATATTCTGATGATGAAATGTCTTTTTTCAGTGTGGAACACGCAACAATGTTTTGGTTATGTGTGCTGCTGATTCTGATTGTTTTCCCTGCACCCCTTCCTATTTGTAACGCGAGGGCACCGTTTCCCCGTGTCTTCCATGGGATATTAGGGTTTAAGCGAACAAGCCTTGGATATCCAATGATATCGTACCCCTGTTCCACAAGTTTTTGAATGAGACTGTAGACTACATAGGTTGTGCACCCCCCTGAAACAGAGTCTGTATCGTCAATGCCTATCCAGATGTTGTTCACCGCAATAACATTATTATAGAAGCAGTATTTTAACTTCATTCGTTATGGAACGTGCTGACCTAGTTCGCAATATTAGGGAAACATTGAGTCGTGCAGGATTCTCAGTCTCGGATTTATGTTCGATTCGGCTCGCAGGTTTTGATCTTGTTGCTCGAAGAGATAACACTCTTTTGTTTGTGAAAATCCTTATGAATATTGATGCGCTCTCTGAAGATGTCGCCCAGGAGATTATCACGTTGTCGTCTCTTTTGAAAGGATGCCCCTTGCTTGTTGGTGAAAAAACAGGCCTTGGCGACCTTGAAGATAATGTTGTGTATTTCCGTTTTGGTATTCGTGCTATCACCCTTAACACATTACAGGAGCATTTGCTTGAGGGTATCCCGATTGCTGCGTATGCTGCACCTGGTGGATTGTATGTGACACTTGATGAGAAAAAAATCCAGATGCTCCGCCAGCAACAGGGTGTTTCGCTTGGGGAGTTTGCCAGGTTTGTTCGGGTGTCTCGGAAAACAGCTCAGTTGTATGAAAAAGGGATGAACGCACGAATCGAAATCGCATCACGGATTGAAGAATTATTTAATAGCCCGGTATCTTTACCCATGGATCTTTTTGATATAACCCAGAATGAGCAAAAGTCCGAGGGTAAGAATCTAAAAAAGCCTGATGATTTGAAGAATTTTGAACAGGAAATTTTTTCGTTGTTGAAACGATTGGGATATGAAATCGTTCGCATGGAACGCTGTCCGTTTGAAGCAGTAAGTAAAGAAAAAGAGCGGGTTCTTCTCACCTGCGTGCATACGTATAATAAGAAATTGATTCAGAAAGCGCAGCTTGTAAGCAGCATTTCGAGGATCACCGAAAGACATGCGGTGTTGTTCACCGATAAAGACACGGAGAAGAAAAACTTGGAAGGGACTCCGATTATCCGCAAAAAAGAGTTAAAGAAGATTCGGGGACCTGAAGAAATCATTGATTTGATTATCGAACGAATATAACGAGGATACTTTTCCTGTCGCATGACAAAGAACACAATACTAGTTTGTATACTCAAAAAGAAGATATGGCTTTTTCATCTGCGGGTCACGCTTATGCTTCAGACTACGCAGTATCCGGGTGTTTCAGGTGGCATACTTGGGAATTAGCGGGTTTGCCTGATTATTTTTTTGGGGAATTTGCAGGTTTTGTATTGCGATGATGAAGATGATGGTGATGATGGCCTTAGTAATAATGTTCTTAGTCGTAACGATGATTATGCTGTTGTTAGAAAAGCTGAAAATAAAACCGTTCATATTTTTTGCAATAATGGCAAATTTCTTTGATACAGTGATAGTGACGTCCTCTCCGGCATAAATGCCGGAGCTTCCGTTCCGGCACGTTAGGATGTCGATGGAAAGACATCCAAAGAGGTTTGTTGAAATCGGTGGTTTTTTACATATTGAATTACAGTATCTACATCTGCGTCACCTACGGTTCGATAAAATTTTTCTGGACTCCAGAGGTGCTTTCGAGGGTATCTACTGCAAAAAGTAGGTTTTCTTTTGAAAAGTTCCCGGGATGATGCTCCTTTGAGTTTGTGAAATGCTTCCGAGACGCTCATGGTTGGTGGTAATTCAACAACCATGTGGATATGATCCGGCATCACAGTCATTTCAATAATTTTGATGTGATGTCGTTGGGCAATTTCGCGTAAAATTTCTTCGC
>CAIYYQ010000019.1 GCA_903930505.1 Methanobacteriota archaeon | reverse complement strand
TTTTTGCGATTCGGTAGGTTGATCGTTCTCCTTTGTCGACTTGGTTGATGATCCACCGTATTTTTTGTTTATTCAGCTTCCTCATGGATGCTGAATCGTCTATTTTATTTACTAGGAGAAAGTGATTTCGGGAAAAGACAATATGTTTTATTATGTCTTGGTTACAACCCACAGAAAAATTTATAACACGCCCCCTCATCTTTGCCTGCACTTACTTTATACTTTGGTGGGGGCGTATGGCACAAGAAGAAGTATTACTAAAGGTCTCAGAAGCATTTCAGCAAGATGTCGGCTACGGACGGGCACGCATCGATCATCAAACCCGTATGGACCTTGATCTTTCTATAGGAGACGTCATCGAAATCGAAGGAACAAAAACTACCTCAGCTGTCGTCTGGCGGGCACACCCATCAGATGAAGGAAAACACATCATTCGCATGGATAACCTCACTAGAAAAAACGCGGGAACAGGACTTGGTGACCGTGTTAAAATCAGACGAGCAAACGTTAAAGAGGCAAAAGAAGTCGTTTTAGCACCATTGATATCTGAAGGGCAACAAATCCAATTCGGAAGCGGAATCGAACATCTCATCAAAAAAGGACTATTAAAACGACCGATTACCAAAGGAGATTCTGTTGTTATCCCAGGCATTGCGTTGTTTGGCAGCGCACTTCCCTTTATCATCGTTGATGTGAAACCTGCTGGAATAGTTTCCATCAGCGAACTTACAATTCTTCAGGTCCGAGAAGAGGCAGCAAAAGTAACTGAAGAAGGACCCAAAGTTAGCTACGAGGATATCGGAGGGTTAACCAATGAACTTTCAAAAGTACGGGAAATGATTGAGCTTCCCTTGAAACACCCAGAGTTGTTTGACCGTCTTGGGATCGACCCGCCTAAAGGAGTGTTACTTCACGGCCCACCAGGAACAGGAAAAACACTGATTGCAAAAGCTGTGGCAAACGAATCCGGTGCAAGCTTCTATACGATTAATGGCCCTGAGGTTATGTCAAAATTTTATGGTCAGAGCGAAGAAAACCTCAGAAAGATTTTTGAAGAGGCGGAAAAGAACGCTCCATCTATTATCTTCATTGATGAAGTTGATGCGATTGCGCCGAAACGAAGCGAGGTTCATGGAGAAGTAGAACGTCGTGTTGTTTCTCAATTGCTTACACTCATGGATGGTTTGAAAGGCCGCGGAAAAGTCATTGTAATTGCTGCGACTAACATTCCTGATTCGATTGATCCTGCATTGCGGCGACCTGGTCGTTTCGATCGGGAAATACGGATTGATGTACCTGATCGTAAAGGACGAAAAGAGATTCTGCAGATTCATACGCGTGGGATGCCGATGACCGAAGACTGTAGCCTTGATGGTCTTGCAGATATAACCTATGGTTTTGTCGGTGCTGATCTTATGGCACTTGCTAGAGAAGCAGCAATGAATGCGTTGCGACGGTATCTCCCTGAAATTGATCTGGAGAAACCCATTCCTGTTGATGTTCTTGAGAAGATGGTTGTCACGATGGATGATTTTAAAACAGCACATCGTGGAATTGAACCGTCCGCGATGAGAGAATTCTTTGTAGAGATCCCAAAGGTGACGTGGAACGATGTCGGTGGTCTTGAGGACGTAAAACAAAATCTGCAAGAAGCTGTAGAATGGCCTTTGAAACATCCTGAGATATTTAAGCGGATGGGGATTCGCCCGCCTCGGGGGATTCTCATGTATGGTCCTCCTGGAACTGGTAAAACACTGCTTGCGAAAGCAGTAGCAAATGAATCTCAGGCAAACTTTATTTCTATAAAAGGTCCTGAAGTGCTGAGTAAATGGGTTGGGGAAAGCGAAAAAGCTGTTAGAGAATTATTTAAAAAAGCGCGTCAGGTTGCACCTACGATTGTTTTTCTTGATGAAATTGATTCTATTGCGCCTCGGCGAGGCGCCTATGAAGGTTCTCATGTTACAGATAGTGTTGTCAATCAGCTGTTAACAAGCATTGATGGTCTTGAGAGTATGGACGGTGTTGTGGTGATCGCGGCGACAAACCGTCCAGATATCATTGATCAGGGATTGCTACGACCCGGTCGTTTCGACAGACTTATTTTGCTCATGTCTCCGGATAAAAATTCTCGGTTGGCGATTTTGAAGATTCATACGAAAGATATGCCACTTGCAGAAGATGTAGATATCGAGGAGTTGGCGACGATGTGCGAAGGGTATTCTGGTGCTGATCTCGAAGCACTCTGCAGGGAAGCAGCCATGCTTGCGGTGCGCAAAAATATGAATGCGAAGATTGTGGAGAAAAAATATTTCGAAGAGGCGATGAAGAGTGTGCGTGCATCGATCACCCCAGATATTATAAAATTCTATGCGAAACTCTCTGAGGAGTTAGGAAGCGGCGTCGCCAAAAAGGATAAAAAAGAGAAAGACATTCAATATCTGTGAGTAATATATAATAGGAGGGAAAAATAATGAGAGTCTTTGAAAACGAACTCCGCGGGAAAACTGTGATGAGTGCAGAAGGGCTATACCTTGGGATCTTACGTAACTCTCTTGTTGATGAGAGAACGGGGTCGCTCTTAAACATCCTTGTTGAACCATCTGAAGATATTGATCCTCGGTTGTACCACATGGATGAAATGGGGCATCTGGTGTTCCCGTTTGAAAGCATTCAATCTGTAAAAGATGTTATTATCGTCGGAAAATAGTTTTTTTCTGACGGTTTT
>CAIYYQ010000018.1 GCA_903930505.1 Methanobacteriota archaeon | reverse complement strand
TATCGCATTAATCAGGGTAATCTGAAAACTAAAGATTCCTTCACGCTTTTTTAAGATTAATTCATGATTCAATTGGGGGATTCGTTTTAAAAAATGGTTTTTTTACCGGAATTTGCGTACTTTCGTTTATCCCTCAAAAACACATAAATAGTTCACCTTGGCTCTGTGAACAGAATGGAAAAAATACGCTACAAAAATACTCAAAGAAACAACATTATCCGGGCATCAGAAATCAGTCAATATACCTACTGTTCAGTTTCATGGTTTCTTCAAAAAAAAGGATACGAACCACAATCACCAGCGCTGGAAACCGGAAAAAACACGCACAAACACCTTGGAGTAACCATTGACTCACTTGAAAAAGAACGACACAAATCACAACGCCTTTCGTTTCTAGGATATCTCCTGCTCGCAGTTATAGTAATTATTATTCTCATCGAGGTGATCCTATAGAAACGGTTCTTATTCTTTTGTGTCTGTTTTTATGTGTCAGTGCAGCCCTTGTGTTTTTGGTTTCAAAACGTACAAAACATCATGTAGAAACAATCAAACAGCGGTACAACATCCCCAAAGGAACCATCACGTATACAGATCTGAATATTCCTGCGAAACCTTTGTTTTCACCGCGATATCATCTTGCAGGAAAACCGGATTATATAATAAAACAAAACCAAAAATTTATACCTGTTGAAGTAAAAGCAGGATCATTACAACATCCCAAACGAAACCATGTCCTACAACTTGCAGCATACTGCGCACTTGTTGAAGAAACATACAATACCTTTGTTCCATATGGTCTTCTTGTCTACAACAACGCTTCGTATACGATACCATTTGATCCGCAGTTGCGATTCGAATTGGAGGAAACGATGCATCGTATCCGAGAAAATCTCAGAAATCAACAGATGAAAAGAAATCATAACGACCCTGGTAAATGTCGGTTTTGTTCGATGAGAACCTACTGCACAGAGAAACTCATTTAATTATTTATATATGCATATTAACATTCATATGTTTTTATTTTTATAAAAAATTATATAAAGAGAAAAATGATTCATAGCTGCTGGGGTAACATATTCGATGTTAGAAGAAAAGACAGAATTAACATTTGAAGACGGCGTTTTACTCTGCAAATATATCTATCAATGCGCTGTTCATAAAACCCTTCATGGCGTGATGGAGGAATGGGAAATATTCCAGAAAACCCACGATATGTTGAAAAAATTAGAAATCCAACGAGCAGAAGAAATTCTTGCTACCTTTGAAAATCAATTCGACAAGAAGCGCCTTGATGAACTATTGTTCAAATTCAACATCGAAAATATTTACGCAACCATCTGACAAAAAGGATGCACTTAGGTGTTTTGCATTTTTTTTCACAAAAACCTTTTAATAACTGGTGGTTTACCATTTGTTTAGTGTTATGCGAATCGCAGTCCTTCTCAAAGATAGGTGTGCACCAAAACGGTGTTCCTATGAGTGTATAAAATACTGCCCGCGAGTACGAGCTGGCGATGAAACCATCGTTAAAGGAGAAGATGGTAAAATCGTAATCTCTGAGGATTTATGTGTCGGCTGCGGGATCTGTGTTCACAAATGTCCGTTTGAAGCAATAAAAATCATTGGTCTTGCAGAAGCATTAGAAACTGATCTTGTTCATCAATTTGGAAGGAACGGTTTTAGGCTTTTCAGACTCCCATCTCCAAAAAAGGGTAGTTGCGTGGGGGTTCTAGGTCCAAATGGGATAGGAAAAACCACGGCGGTGAAAATCCTCTCAGGTCAACTCAAACCAAATCTTGGAAGATACGAAGAAAATCCCTCCTGGGAAAACATTCTTGAATATTATTCTGGAACCGATCTGCATGATCATTTCAAAGCCTTGGCAAACAATGAAATCCAGACCGCTGTAAAACCACAGTATGTCGATAAACTCCCAAAAGTATTACAAGGGACCGTCAAAGAAATTTTGAAGAAAACAGATACCGCGGGAAAATATGATGATGTTGTCCAGAAGCTTGGGTTAGAAAATCTGTTGAATAAACGCATTGATGATGGGACATTTTCAGGTGGTGAATTGCAACTTGTCGCAATAGCAACTGTATTATTAAAAGACGTGGAGTTGTATTTTTTTGATGAGCCGTCATCATATTTGGATATCTTCCAGCGTTTGAAGGTTTCTCGCATTATCCAGGATCTTGCGAAAAAGAAAAAAGTGATCGTAGTTGAGCATGATCTTGCTGTTCTTGATTTCCTCTGTGAAAACGTGCATCTGATGTATGGTGATGAAGGCGCCTACGGGGTCGTCACGTATCCGCGGGTAGTTCGCAATGCAATTAACATTTATCTCTCAGGTTATCTAAAAGAAGAAAATATTCGTTTTGGGGAAAAAATAGAGTTTTTTGCGCATCCGCCGAAACGACGTCAGGATATGAGGATTCTCATCTCCTTTGGGGATCTTACAAAATCTTTTGATAATTTTTCGTTGGATGTGGACGGCGGTCTCATCAGACAGGGAGAGATTATTGGTGTGGTTGGACCAAATGCGATTGGGAAAACAACGTATGTGAAGATGCTTGCCGGGGTCATTAAACCAACGAAGGGAACTATTGAATATGATTTGAAGGTGAGTTATAAACCGCAGTATATCTCTACAGAGTACGAGGGAACTGTGCGTGAACTTCTTGAGAAAAACGCGCAGTTATTGTTTACAGAATCATTTTTTCAAACAGAGATTTTTGAGCCGTTGCATTTGAAATATCTCTTGGATAAGAATTTTGAGACGCTGTCTGGTGGGGAGCTGCAGCGGGTCTCGATTGCATATGCACTCGTTCGTGATGCTGACATGTATTTGATTGATGAGCCTTCTGCATATCTTGATAGTGAGCAGCGGATGGTTGTTTCTCGGACGATCAGACGGGTCATTGAGAAAACCGGGAAATCAGCTCTCGTCGTTGATCATGATGTGTATTTTATTGATATGGTGAGTGATGCATTGATTGTGTTCGATGGAGAGCCTGGGAAACACGGGCGGGCTTCTGGTCCTTTTAGCCTTCATGAGGGTATGAATCGGTTTTTAAAAGATGTGGGGATTACGTTTCGTCGGGATGAGGAAACAAAGCGGCCTCGGGTGAATAAAACTGGTTCGTATCTTGATAGGGAACAGCAGCAGCATGGGGAATACTATTACGATATGTAAAAAAAAAGTATGAGAAAATATGTTTTTTTAGTTTGTGAATGACAGATCGACGCCTGCGACTTTATAGGCGTATCCTATGAAGAAGGTGAAACTTTCCGATATTGTGCTACTTGGTTTGTAGATATAGATGCCAACGAATCGTTTCATGAACCCCATTTGTCTGCCGTCTAATACTCGAACATCAAAGGGATACGGGTCGATGATCAGGGTTTTATCCGAAATAAGGTGTTGTGATTTTCCTGAGTAGTACCAGAAGAGTGTTGCAGGTCGTAAGAGGTTGAACTGGAATTTTTTAAATAGGTTTACTGTGGGGTTATGTCCGTAGCTTATGACGAACACGCGTTTGCTAAAGAGTGAAAAGCCATCGATGTTTTGGAGTGCATCTTTCAGAAGTGATGAGCCTTGTTTTTCTCCAAAGAAATCCTGTATAGTTGCGAGAAGATCAGTGTAGTCGTTCACAGAATCAAGGCTGTTCATGAAATCAGAAATTTTTGTTTTGAATGCTGTTTCTTCTGATGCAGGGAGAGAAACGTCTTCTTCTTTTACTGATTCTGATCCGAAGATGACTCTGGTGAGAAGAGTTTGTGGTTCGGTCTCTGATTTCGCCTGTTCGATAAGAAGAGGGCTCATTGCTACAGCGATAAACAAGGAAATGATTCCTACCGCAAAGATTGTTTTTTTGTTTGGCATACGTATTACCTAACAATACTATATTTATTATAGTATATAAATGTTAATGTACATTTGATATCTGTTTTATCGGTTATCCACTGGAAAGAAGGTTTGTTTCTATAAAAGAAAGGATTAATAATATATTAACTATGTATATTAAAGAAAGATATGGGGGATTGTTCTATGTTAAAAAAAATATTCGGAATTTGCATCGT
>CAIYYQ010000017.1 GCA_903930505.1 Methanobacteriota archaeon | reverse complement strand
CATTCTTCGGAACGTTGATCCATCCCCAGTTGAGGTTATCATTGCCTTAAAAAATAGATTAGCAGAAATCTAAAACACAAGTGCTTTTCGAAGAAAAATTCTTTTTCAACTTTACGCATAAACTTTTAGGATATCGCCTCTTTTAAATCTACTTTAATTCAGCTTTATCTTAAAAGTACCTGTTCTCTTCTTTAAAGAAAAACGATGGATTATAAATAAAAAGATGATTCAACATATGAGAAGATGGATATGAAAAAACAACTCGTAATATGTTGGATAACCTTTGTATTAATAATAGTTAGTTTGAGCGGATGTGATCAAAAAAATAATGAAAATCCAGCAGAAAAACAGATTATTTCTGATAATTTTGTAGGTTCTTGGACACCAGATGGATATAATAATATAACATTTTATTCCAATGGTTCGCTCTCTTATTATAGTATGATTGGATCATGGAAGTATCAAGGTGGTAAACTAGTCATTAACTTAAGTGATTGGAATGTAACAGTGAACTGTCAATTTTCAGATGATTATTCAACTCTTAACATAACAGGACTTACTGGTAGTTCATCAAAAAATTCATTTAGAAAGTGGACTCCAATTGAGGATAAATCCGATATCGTCACGATAGGAACAACTATTGTGAGTGACTTACACTATGTTAATACAGATTTGAGATTTGGAATTAACCCTCCGGATGGTTGGCTCATTACACCGATCGATAGTGAAAATACTCCTAATGCGGTTACATTGAGTTATAATTCTTTTCTTGGATTTCCGCCAAAGATTGTGATTACTCAAACGCCATTTGAATTAAACGCTAGCGTAACATTAAACAACGTTGTTGACGAAATGCTTAAGATATATCCGAATGCCACGAAAACTGAAACGACCATTAATGGAAGAGACGCATATGAAATAATGTATCCTTCCTACAATTATTTTAATTACAATATAAAGCATAAAGAAGTGTGGGTCGGTGCCTATGAGAAAATTTTCATCTTAGCCTATCATGCAACTGAAGATGATTATCTCAATTATTTATCTATTGTTGACGATAGCATAAATTCATTTACAATATTTGAAGGAAAAACATCGTTCGATTGGTCACAAAAATTAAATGGTTACTGGGTCACACCACCCGTGGGCGATTTGACGGCATCATATAGTTTCTCATATGGAAACGTAAGAATTTCTTACCAGGAAATGTATTTCACTATGGAATTAAAATTAACCGTACACCCGGGACAACTTATTCTTACAGATCAATATATTCAAGAAGGTACTGGAGCAACTATTATTAATTCTAAGGATACCTATAATTTTTCCTTTTTTAATAATAATTATATGTTGAAATTAACTAAAGTAAACGACAAAAATAGTGAAATCATTTTAGTTAAAGAGAGTGGATGAGTTGTTATTGTGTCCTCATCTTTAGAACAGCTGTTTAAAAATTCATATTAATGGATAAACAAGTTAAGATAATTATTATGTTAAATATCCAAAGAATATACTTCATGTGCAAAGCCATCTTTTTCAAAAACCATAAATACTTCGTACGCCATCTTCACATATTTCATAGAGTTGCACTCAATTTGAATCGGTGGATTATGAGGAAAAAAAGCATGCAAAAAACTTGGGTTAGTGTTTGCATTTTTTCTAGCCTAGTTATTTTCCTTTTTATCGCTCATATTATTTTTCCCCTTCCTGTTATCAAAGCTCTTGACGAAAAAGACCTAGAGCTCTTCATCTTTGATTATAATAACCCGCCTAATAGAATAGATAACGATGCAGTTGTGACGTTTCTTGAGGGAAAAGAATATGATGTCGTGGTAATGAATGCAGATGGTTCAGGGTATGCTGCGAACGCAACGATTACAGTACCCTGGTTATCATCTTTCATTACTACTACTGTGGATTATGGATTAACGATTACGATCCCACCATATGAAAACTATCCTGCGGGGTTTACGATTACGGTATCAAAACCTGGGTATAATACTCTTGAACAAGAAGCAATTATCGTAAAAGGACAATTGGATGTTACAACGATTCAGACCGTACAAGAAGGAGATGTGTTTTCTGTACAGGTTACCGATGATAACGAAAAAGCAGTCTTAGGTACATCAGTATATATCCAGGATCAAGGCGCCGTAAAAAAAACTGATGAAGACGGAAAAGCATCTCTCGCTGCGCCATCTGTCAATGTGGATACACAGGTTTATCTGGTTGCTCATAAAGATGGGTATGCGGATGTATCAAAAATTATTCTTGTAACAAATATTCCCACCCCTGCGGGTATTTCAGATTGGTCACTGGTGTATCCGATCATTATCGCAGTTATTGTTGTTGTTGTCATCATGGCTGTTGTTCGATTGAGAAAAAGAAAAATACCAAAACCTATTGATGATCCTGATTGGAATTTTTCTTCACAAAAAGAACGATCGATGCGAGACGAAAACCATTCATTTTCTCACCGACCGCATGAAAAAGAACGGATAGAGCCAGAAGCAAAAGATACAATCACAGTGGTGCAAACAGATGATCCCCGAATTGAAGAGATTCGACTCCATAGAACAACTAAACAAAAAGAAACAACCATTATCTCAGATGAGGAAAAACCAACTGAGGAGGCGCAACAAGCATTGAAAACAAAACCTGATCAATGGTTTGAAGGAACCGATGAACTCAGATATAAGGTCGATAAATTAACCGGGAAAATCGATGAACAAGGAGCCGATAAATGGTTTGAAGGCAAAAAAAAAGTCCAAGAAAAAATAGATGAAGCAATCAGTAAAAAAAATAAAAAGAAAGAGAAATAACAAATTTTCATTTATATTACTGTTTTGTTCGTATTCGATATTTTCCTTTAGAATAGTTTTAAAAGACTAGGGTTTGTTTCCCTCTGCTTCTATGAAAATCATGTTTGAACTCTCCAAAGAACAACCAACGATACCAACAGCAGAAATATTTTCATGTCTTAATGCAGAAAACATCAAATTCACAAAACTTATTTCAAACGAAGATGTTCTTGTTATCGAAGCGACAAACGTTACAACGGAACAGATGCAATATATTGCGAATCGATTATCGTTTTCTTCATTTGTTGACGAATTTCTCTTTTCTGGCCCACCAACACCTGAGATGCTTGTCAAGATTGCGTCTCAACACCCAATTCCTAAGAAAGGATCTATAGCGATTACCTACAAAAAAAGATCCCAATCAATTGATTCTCAATCACTGGTACAAGCCCTAGGCGTCCATTATGCAAAAGAACGACAAATCAATCTTAGCAACCCAGATATCATCATCCGCCTTCTTGTCACTGATTCTCAGGTATATGCTGGTATTCAACTTGCAGAAATCGACAAAAAAACATTCGAACAGCGAAAGGCTAGTTACCGACCGTTTTTCTCCCCAATTTCACTTCATCCGAAACTTGCACGAGCACT
>CAIYYQ010000016.1 GCA_903930505.1 Methanobacteriota archaeon | reverse complement strand
CTTCCCGCAAGACGGAATCATCTTTGCAATGCAATATGTTACTTTTGCGTCCATAATTTAACCGATTTCCTTGAGGAACCCTCTGAGGAAGTGCCTTTCAAATCCGCGCATTTCAACCCAAAACTCAAGGAAATCATTGGTTTACGATGTAATTGTGTCCGCGCAATTGTGCACGAGGGATTTCAGATTCGTAATGGAAATCTTCGAGGAAAAAGGTGGTGTACGCCAAATTCCTTCTAATGAGTTTCTCGGTTTTTCATGCACTCTGTCATAGCCAACTAACCATAGGCTCAACTCATTACCTGAAATCCTCCCATTATGCATTCATATTCTCGCTTTTATTACTGTCATTTCATTTGTATCCATATCTGTAAAATCATAAATCCTTTCGAAACCCTGCCCACTCTGCAATACTTGCCTTTGAACTGCTTTTACTGCTGCTTTTCTCGCTTCGGTTTCAAATCCTTCTATATATATAACTCGTGCTGGCGCATCAATTTCTGCGATTGTTCCATCCCCCCACCTCGCCCTTTGATACACAACTATATCTGTATCAATTATTGCTCTAACCTGCTGCTCATGCCTGTCAATTTCAACTGCCTCTTTTTCGATTTTTGTTCTTGTCTTTTTCAGCATCCGATATTTGGTTTTTTCCACCATACGATATTCTATTTTTTTATGCCCAGCCCACTGTCCTTTTTCATCACGCAAATAAACCTCGTTTTTCTTGTATTCTTGCTTTATTAATGGGTTTTTCTGCAACTTATCAAATATGTATTTTTCAACCTCTTCTTGATTTGCGATTTCCCTGACCATTGTTTTCTCCGTTATTCTACTCATTTTTTGCTGTTCCGCTTGATAAATCGTTTCGCTGTAAGTAACTATGTAGTTTTTCTTTTTCCGCCTATTCCGTACAATTCGCATTGACGTTTTAGAATCTACTGGCGTTCTTGAAACCGTTTTCCATTCCGCCATTTCAATTTGTCACCAAAACGCATTTGAAATTAGCCTTGCAAAGTTCTGTTGCATTCTGTAGCAATTCGGGAGGGCAAGAATTAGAAATCAGGTTTATTGCAGGATTGACCGCGTAGGTAATGAATAATGCGCCGAGAATAAAACCAATGATTAAAAGCAAGAGTGATTTCAGCACATTCTCTCACCTATACTTTCATGTTTCATTTCTTTTTAAACATATCCTAAGGGAGCATTTCGGGTGTCAATCAACCCAAATCAAGCAAGTTTCAATAAACCTCCTTTCTTCAGCATTGCATTCAATCATGTAATTTTCATTCGTAATTTTCCTTTTGTTAAGCGATTCGATTCCTCCAACTACATAGCTTTCGCACTTTTCCCCATGTTGAGCGCATTCAAAATGTCCCATCTATCCTTTCGCCTCTTTTTTAATTCCAATTATCTGGCAAAGACAATACTCCTCCTTTACATTGCATCCTTCACATACGCTTTTCTTATCCAATTTTTGCCCGCAATTATAGCACTTTCTCATTTATTCTTTCACTTCTTTTCGAGTTTGGTGGTAGTAACTTCCCAAGTATCTTCATCATGGGATTTGCCTGTATCCTCTTCAAAACTGTTTAGCCCTGCATACAACTCTATTGAAATTAAATCACCCTTTAAACCAAAAGCCGACTTAATTGCTTTTGAAGAAATTATATATTTTCGGGTGATTTCGGTTTCTTTTGCGTCCATCTCACTTTTTCACTTCTTTCTCAAGCTTCTCTACTGTGTCATTAAGACACTTTTCAGCGGTTACTTTCGGTTGATAAAATTTTATTGCCGCCAATATTTCCCTCGCTAATTCCTTCCTTTTCACATCGCCATACATTTCCAGAAGCCTGCAAACATTCCTTCCCCCGCCAGCTGTAAATCCAGTAGGGCAATTAATCGGCTCTTTACCCTGAGCCATTTTTAAAAGCTTCTCAAATTCAATAGGGGAAATAAACTCATATTCCCCGAATTTCGCCAAAAGCTTATAATATTCTTTTTGGTAATTCATTTTTTAGACCTGAATAGTTGTTATTGGCAATGGATATTTTAACCTTTTCTTATCTATATTTTCATTGGATTCGCTCACTAAAATCTCAATTATTTCGCCACCATTTTCATCAATTTTTACAATGTCAACCCGACCCTTTAGAGATAAGAGAG
>CAIYYQ010000015.1 GCA_903930505.1 Methanobacteriota archaeon | reverse complement strand
ATACCAAACCAAAAGAATTAAAACAGAGCACTGAATATTCGGGATACACCGGGGGTATATAACAACGTCCACGGCCAGATAACACGTTTGATCGAATGGGAAGGCTGGGCGGGTAACAAAGCGGCTATGTGGTGGACTGCAGATCCACATACGTGGGTTCAAATCCCACTCCGCCCTCTGACAGAATTGGAGGCATAAAATTATGGCGACAGAACACCGTGGGCGTACGCTATCAATACTAATTTTTATAGAAATTATTTTATTAATATCTGTGAATCAAATAGCGATCGGAGACGATACTACGTCCATTTGGATAAATGAAGTATTATACAACCCTACACAAGATGAAAACTATAACGAATGGATAGAACTCTGCAACCCTACAGATCAACCCATCGACATTTCAGGATGGAGCATCACCGATAATTCCGCACAAGATTTTTTAGAAGCAGATACACAGAACGGAGATGGAACGACAATCATCCTCGCGTATGGATACGCAATCATCGCAGATCAGGGCACACGGATCTACGAAAACTTTTCCATCCCTGATTCTGCCATCAAACTCTGTGTTGATGACGCAAGCATCGGAAACGGATTAGGAAACTCAGAAGATAAACTTATCCTAAAAAACAATGCTGGTGAGATCATCGACTCCATCGAATGGGGAGAGGATTATCTTGATATCCCTGGGTCACCTACTCCTTCTGTCAACGAAGGACATTCGCTCTGCCGGTACCCTAGTCAAGATACAGACGATACAAGCAAGGATTTCTGCGAAACAGTCACCCCTACACCGGGCGACACAAACGTTGTTTCATCAGAACCAGAGGAGACGCCGATCGAACCAGAACCATTTGGACCTGATCTCATGATCCCTGCCATCAAATGCTCCACATCATCAGGTGAAGAAACCACAATCTTCGGCGAAGGAAACATCATCACCATCAAAGCAACACTGAAAAACCAAGGCAACCAAAACGCAACCAACGTCGATGTTGTTTTTTACTACGATGCCATCGCCTCTGAAAATTACATCGACACAAAACACTACGATTCCGTTGAAAAATACCAGAAATATCCATCCGTACAATGGGATACACACGAAATAACCCCTGGAGATCACATGATTATTGCTATCGTTGACCCTGAAAATTTCGTCGAAGAATCCGATGAAACAAACAATGAACAATCATTTCAGATGACACTAATGGAGACGACAACCATCCCAAGCGGAACACTTCTCATTACTGAACTTTATTACGACACCCACCCACGAATGGAAAACGAATTCATCACCGTGTACAACCCGACAGATCAGCCAATCGATATCTCCGGATTAGCGCTTACAAACCAACCACAAGAAAGAACAGACGAACAAACAAAAATCGTTTTCCCACCAGATATAATAATCCCTCAGAAAACTGGCGTCACCGTCACATACAACGCCTCTGCATACCAGAGAGAAGCCGGAAAATATCCAGAATTTGAATACGGCATCGATTCCCTTAGCAATATTCCTCAGATGATCGCCAAAAAAACATTCACACTCTCAAATACCGGAGGAATTGTCGCAATCAAGGATTCATACAATCACACCATCGACCTTGTCATCTACGGGAACTACACAACAGAGGATATCAATGGATGGAACGGCCCACCCCTTGAAAAAACAGGACAAGGAATCATCCTAAAACGAACATTTAATGGCGACACACCACGAGATACTGATACCGCAGATGATTTCACCAGCAACCGACGATACCACATTGGACAATCCACATTCTCTTTTGCGCCTTTGTCAATAGATGCAGAGATCACCACCTTCGTCTCACCAGATAGCAGTTTTACCGCAATAGTCAATGAACTTCAGTCTGCCAAGGAATCAATATATTGTAACCTCTACGAGTTCACCAATCCCTTCCTCTGCGACGAACTGATTGCTGCACTACAACGAAACATCAAGGTATATCTTTTCCTAGAAGGGTTCCCAATCGGAGGAATCGACGACCGAGAAAAATACATCGTCCGTTGTCTAGCAACCCATGGAGCAGACGTACGATTCCTCATGAACAACCCTGATGCTGAAACCTACGCCCGCTACCCCTACGACCACGCAAAATACATTGTCATCGACAACAAAACCGTCATCGTTGAAAGCTGCAACTGGGCGAAAACCGGCGTTCCAAAGGATCCCACCACTGGAAACCGCGAATGGGGAATCATCATCCGAAACGACATCATAGCACAGCAGTTTCTCACCGTGTTTCTCGACGATTGGAACCCAGAACGATGCGACAGTTACCCCTACGACATGATGAATTTTTATCTTCCACAGGATTTTTTCATGGATCTCTCCACAGACAAGGGATCATATACACCCATGTTTTCCTCCAAAACATTCACAGGAACCTTTACCGTAACACCTGTGTTCTCCCCAGATACAAGCGAACAAACAATCAATGATCTCATTGACTGCGCAACAACAAGCATCTACATTGAACAACTCTATGTGTACACGCAATGGGGAGATATGATAAGTCCTTTTGTGGAACGACTCGTCAACAAATCACGTCAAGGAGTAGACGTGAAAATTATTTTGAATTACAACGCTGGTTACGATGCAACAAACGAAGAGGCAAATCAAACAAAACAATACTGCGAACAAGAAGGAATTTCTGTAAAATTACTTTATACGAACTGGTCGTATTTCACCAACGTGCACAACAAAGGAATGATTGTTGACAATAAATATGTGTTAATTTCAAGTATCAACTGGAACGAGAATTCCGTACGAAATAACCGAGAAGCAGGAATCGTTGTTGAAAACGAGGATGTCGCACGATATTACACAGAGGTGTTTATGTACGACTGGAATCTTCAACCATCCCAACATACCACAAGCCAAAACCAAGGCACTCCTTTTGAAGAGCACAAGAACATTATTTATATAATCGTGATATTTACCCTCGTGTTTCTCTTTATAGCCTATGACTGGAGAAAAAGAAAATGGACATGATATTTCTTCCGCAACATTGGATTTCATTTCTTGCAATCGCCATCATGATCGGGTCGATCATCATCGGCTATATTAAAAAATGGATGATGACATATACACTCATCATCGCAAACATCATCGTTTTTGCATTAACATTTTATCTTCAATATTTTTCTCAAAATGAAATCATCGGTGGTATCCTCATCAATGGTAAAATCATTGATGGCGGGGGATTTGCAGGGTTAGGATTCCGACCAATATATCTATCCATTGAATATCTACCGAACATCTACACTTTGTTTACCTCGATGTTCATCCATGGAGGATTTCTTCATATCGCAGGAAACATGTTTGTGTTTTTCTTCATGGGAATCGCCTTTGAACAACGAGTCGGCGCCAAAAAATTTTTGATCATTTATCTTATTGCAGGCGTCTGTGGTGCGTTGACCCAGTCGGTTATCGATTTAGGATCGAATACGACACTTATCGGTGCAAGTGGAGCAATTTTTGGTATCCTGGGTGCCTTTGCGTACTTGTATCCTAGAGATGAAGTTGTGATGCCTGTTCCAATCGGAATCATGTTTATCATGCGCATCAAAGTGATTTATGCTGCAATTATTTTTGCAGTGGTTGAAACAATAACCACCTTCGTCACCTTTGGTGTCCAAGATACAACCGCTCATTTTGCGCATCTCGGTGGAATTATCGGAGGTGTTGTTCTCGCCGCGCTTCTTGTTGGAAAAAAACGAACGGAAAATCCTGTAACTGGCAAATCGATTTATTATGATTCCTTTGCAGAGCAAAAACCTATAAATTGGAATTTTTCGAACCTTCGAAGCCTTGCCGCAAATAATAATCAAGAGGAGCTTCTCACCCGGATAGAAAAAGAGACTGTGCCGCAGGTCCGTGACCTCTGGCTTGAACATTTCATAGATAAAACAACATGTCCAAAATGCGGAAAACCATTGCATCATCTTGACAGAAACATCTGGTGTGAATCCTGCGATTTCAAAACCAATTACTAATCATTTTTTTTAAAAAGGAAGGGTAAGACCTATTAACGTCCCAAAGAGAAGATAACTGGAGATTACGTATCCTGCGATCGCACCACCACACAGCAAGGGAAGTCCTGCCTGCGGTTTTCCTTTGATGACAAACGTCATCAGGATCGCAAACCCAACAAGAGTTCCTACGAGCACCGACATCGCAATAGGAAAACCATTTGGAATGTTATAATAGACAGCAGCAACTAAGATCCCCGGCATCACTACATCTCCAAGACCCATGAAAAACGCATCACGCTCCTCCTCATCCTTCAGTTGTTCTTTCAACCGTTTCGTTTCTTTTAAAAGAGAATAATGTCTGATTTTAGGAATCACAAGAAGCACAGGGAGTTTCAAATCCATCACCGTATCCGCAAGATCAATCATATGCTTTGTTTT
>CAIYYQ010000014.1 GCA_903930505.1 Methanobacteriota archaeon | reverse complement strand
ATAATAGTCCCGTTACTTCTCCTCCGGGAAATTTTTATTTCGGATTGTCAAGCATCGCGGCAAATATTGATGGCATATATACCGAGCCAAGCGGAAATAATTATTCAAGAGTAGCCTATGCCAACAGCGGAAGTTATTGGAGTGCATCGTCCAGCGGAAGTTCCCTACATAATCTTTCTCCCATTACTTTTCCGACCACTACCGGCGCATGGGGAACCATGCTCAGTATTTTTGCCGCTGATGCATATTCTGGGGGCAATATACTTTGGTATCAAAATTTTTCTGCTCCATTATATGTACAAAGTGGGATGTCAATAGCTCTTCCTGCTATCACTGGATTCCCGGTATCGCTGGTATAGGAGTATATTATGACAGATAATTCTTTTAAAGTTATTAAAAATGTGGAAGAAAATTTTTCCATATCTTTACCGGATACGTTTGATGAAAATACTCCGGCTTCAGGATATATGTATGCCTACCCTAAATTTTCATATAAGACAATTATAACTCCCGGAACCCCAACATTAAATTTATACCCAACTATTTCGGTTGGAATAAGTTCTCCAATTATGTCATTGGTAGAAACTTCGCTTGGACATTCTTATAATGCCACCTATATTAATAATACCAGCGCAAATGGAGGTGACTGCTATCTCCAAACAGGCGTACCATCATCCTTTGATGGCGATTCCAATTATCTATATTATGGGAATGGATATACCGGTAGTTACAAGGCATGGATACCCTTTGAACTTGCACCAAAATGGGGTACAATTGCCAGAGGAACCCCAATTGTTTTTGCGGTAATAGTATTTTTTGTAAAAAATGTTGCCAATGAATCTGAAAACGTTGGTATACAAATCGGATGTGAAAATTTAAAAGCAACTTGGGATTCAAGCGGTTATACCACATATCCAGCAAATTATAATGATCTAAATTCCAGAGCCATGACAAACATTGTTACTATCTTGCCTTCTCCAATGGGATTATGGGGAGCAACTGGAAATACTTTAATATATGATGTTACCGATTCCGTACAAGAAGCCATCAATGGTTCCTTTTGGAGTGGCGGGGGAGGTTTAGCGGTGATGGTTTGGAACTATAATTCTGGTACAGGCGGTTATAATTATTGTAGACGTTCTTATTCCATGGAGGGAGGCGAACCTCCAATTCTTCAAATAGGAATGAATTAATAAAAATATAGACTCTCAAAAACTGAGAGTCTATATTTTTTGTCATTTTTTAATGTATGGCGTTGGCGGTTTTTCCTTTTATGTGGGCTTTATATTCACTTTCATACTGACTTCCAAGAGTTCTCAAAATCAACGCCGAATAATTCATCTGTTGAACTTTGTCCAATATGGGAAAATCTGGATTATCTTTATCCCATTGTTCCAATACTTTATATACCGAATCCATAATTGTTTCAGACAATGTTTTATTCATTTTTATGCTCCAATAGTTTCTCTAATTTTTCTCTTGGTTTCCAATAATTTTTACCCTTCATAACTTTTCCATCTGTTTCCCTTATGATAACATTACCGTTTTCATCCAATTTGGACATATTAGAGCGATGAACAATATCAAACGCGACAGTAAAATATTTTTGTAATCCGTGAACAACCACCATGCCAAACAAGAAATAAAGAATATCGCATAACGCATCCAATACTTCTACAATATCACCATTTTTATTTGCCTCCAAATATTCATTTATTTCTTCATACAAAAAATCTGCTCGTTGTTTTGCTAATTCTTCCGAAACGATAATGGGGGACTTGGAAACAATATGCCCCCTTCTTCCAAAGATAGATTGCCAGAATAAAACTTTATTGATTTCTCTATTCATTTTTCTCCATTTGATATTCATATAATCGCACAATTAACTT
>CAIYYQ010000013.1 GCA_903930505.1 Methanobacteriota archaeon | reverse complement strand
TGTATTCACCAAAATCAAATCAACATTCTCATTATTTTTTTCTTCAAGAAAATCAAGCCCTTCTCTACTGTTCTTGACCACAACCACATCAAATTCGACGTCTGTGAGAAACGTCTTTACTGTTCGTAGAATTTCAGGTTCACCATCAACAATCATAATCGTTTTAATACTGCACACCTACCAAAGAAAAAACAGCTGACATCACTTAAAACTTTCGAATACAGCCTTATGTTGTCTTAATCGTCCCGAGCACCGGCTCAAAAATGAATCCTTTATCCATAAGCGACGTGAGTGCCTCTTCTACCGCTGCCTCATCAAGACCTGTTTTCTCGCAACGTTTCACAATGTCATCCCACGCAGCACCATTTTCACCCTCAATTTCTTTAATGGTAACTAGCACCGCATGTTCTACATCATCAGGATCAGATGTCGGCTTCACCGCAGGTTCTTGTTCTTTATGTTTCTCCTCTTTCTTACCCTTTTTTCCTTTTTTTACTTCCTTTGGCTTCTCTTCGGGTTCTATCGATGTATCATTGGATTCATCAACCGGCGTCTTTGGCTTCAATAGTTTTTTATTGCTTTCAACAGTTTTCTCTTTCTCAGAGATCTCAGACGAAAAATATTGTAATGCCTCTTGTAAAACAGTCACATACTTATGAACATCAATATCTTTGTATTGTTTAATAGCAAAGATTACCCCTTCGGAAAGATCCTTACTATATCCTAGTTTTCTCAGGTCATATGCATTCGCGGGATTCATTTTGCGTGCCTCAATAAGTGCAGCAATTCGTTCTCTTGTCTGACGACATGTCTCGACAATCCATTGATCCCGCATGTCTGCTTTTACTTCATGGACAAGTTCTGGGCGAATTGAAACAAATATGGTTCCTGGTTCCGGTTCATAGGTTCGTGCTTTCCCGACAACCGCAACAAACGCAGGCACCTCAATCTGAGACAGTGAATTGGTTGCCTCTTGTTGATATTGCCCAGAGTACAACGTGAACACACCGGTTGGGTCAGAGACATGTGCACGAACCATATCTCCACCTTCAGAGATATGTTCTACATCAGTGAGAACCCCGATGATGAACAATCGATTCACCTTCGCACCCAGCGGTGTGATAACGTACGATGGAATCTTCTCCTCCGCAGATCCTTTGATCTCAACGGTTGCATCGTTGTATTCACTAGCAAACATTCGCCAGGCAGGCTCCCTGCGTTTCATGCAAAACCCCCTAGTTCTTCACGCAGTTTCTCCGCTTCCTTGGAAACATCCAGATCCGCGCGGGAAGCTTTTTTCACAATGATCGTTGTCCCAAATTGATCCCCGAGGGCATTTCCCTGTAGGATAACACGATGGGCAAACAGATGATCAAAAAGCTCCATCATCACCAATGCATTATCTTTTGCTGCAAGTTTGGTCCAGTCATCAAGTGTTTTTCCAAGAAGTTCCTTTATAGCTTCTTGTCCAAGAAGCCCATTCACAGTCCCAGTGCCATCATCAACTACGATTTTTACGCGGAAATCAGGGACCCCGGTTACCTTCCCATGAATTGAACAAGCATTATCCTGAAGCACGCGATTACATTCAGGGCAACGGCTAACAAGGCCAGATCCCTCACGGATCTCAATGATGGTACCCTCAATTTGAACGTCTAAAGCACCGCCTTTTTCTACCAGTTCATGTAACGGGATTTTCTGTGTTGTAATGTCTTTTTTTGAAATGGTATCTGCATCTAGTTTCTCCACTGTTGCTTTTTCATCGAATGTGAGTTGCGGGACGCCTTTCCAGGTTTTTACGTATCCGCCCTTAATTCGAATCACATGTCCTTCTTTTAATTTGAAATCATGCCATGCTGTATACTGTGCTTTTCCTGTTTCATCAGCAATTATACCTGAGAACACCTTTTTTTTCTTGCCTTCAACCGTTACTTCGCGTTCAGTGACATCAAGGATTTTTGCAGTAACATCAATTGAACCAAGACCGGAACGTAGCTCCTTTAACGTATAACCCTTTGGCTCATAGTTGCTTTCTGAGAGTTTCTGCGAATCTGTTTTCTGAATGGTTGTTCGATCACCAAAGTTCACTTGAACGGTACTTTGCCATTCACGGGTATATGCATTTGAAACCTCTAGGACGTCGCCTTTTCCAATAGCAAAATCAGTCCAAGCAGTAAACGGAATCGTGCCGCTTTCATCACCCAAAATTCCA
>CAIYYQ010000012.1 GCA_903930505.1 Methanobacteriota archaeon | reverse complement strand
CCTTCATGTATACGGTGGAAATCCAACCGGTTGCAACCGGGGATTTACAAACTAAACCCCTCCAAGAAACTGGGATCACAACCAATTTAGCACGATATTATGGAATCCTTGAACTTCTCCTCAGCAAATCACCAGCTCTTTTCCCCTGGACATTATTCAAAAAAACACCAACTTATACACTGAACACCTTTTCATCGCCTCAGGAACTCCAGCAATTTTTTAAGAAAAACAATGCGAATAATTTCCATTACTATAATGATTATTACACTGGAACACCAATGATAGCAATGTCTATGGAAAAAACAGACGCCACTGTTTCTAACGGCGGTGGTATACCTGTTGATTTCTCAAAAACAAACATCCAAGTTGCTGGAGTTGACGAACCTGATATTGCAAAAACCGACGGAACATATCTTTACATCGTCGCAAATTCAAAGATCTACATTATACAAGCCTATCCCGTGATGATGGCAAAAATCCTTTCTACAATAACCGTAGATGCAACAATTACATTAAATAACATCTTCATTAATGGTGATCATCTCGTTGTTTTTGGCAACTCCTACTCCAATCAAGGTACAGAATATTCTGATGGAAACAACCCCAACTGGTGGGCGGGAAACCCAACAACTGTGATCAAACTCTATGATATTTCCGATAGAGAAAAACCACAACTTGAAAAAGATGTGCAAATCGATGGTGAATACTTTGATGCCCGTATGATCGGCAACTACGTATATGTACTCAGCACCCAATCAACATATAATCTATGCCGCACCCTTGATAAGAACAATGTAACCGTTCATATCCCTGAAATAACAATTAATGGTGTGACCAAAGAAATCCCCTGCAATCAGATCTACTATGCAGATATTCCAGAAACAATCGATACGATGACCCATGTACTCTCCATGAACATCAATACAAATGAGATTGCAGAAAAGAGCTTTCTGCTCGGCAGCGGACAGACCATGTACGTCTCAGAAAACAATGTCTTTCTCATCACCACTAAATCAGATTATATTCAACCATTAGCCGGAGAAAACTACGGCAGATATGAACAAAAAACAATCATCCATAAAGTCTCTGTTGACAATGGGGATATCACCTATATGGCACAAGGTGAAGTTCCAGGTCAGGTATTAAACCAGTTTTCTATGGATGAACACAAAGGTTTTTTCAGAATTGCGACAACCATCTCAGGATATGAAAACAACCGAGACACCTCAACAAACAATATGTATGTGTTAAATGAAAACCTGGAAATCGTCGGAAAACTCGAAGGAGTTGCTCCTGGCGAAAGCATCTACTCAGTGCGATTTATGGGCGATCGAGCTTATATGGTTACCTTCAAACATGTAGACCCTCTCTTTGTCATAGATTTACAAGATCCCTCAGACCCTCATATCTTAGGAAAACTGAAGATACCTGGATATTCTGAGTATCTTCACCCCTATGATGAAACACATATCATCGGGATCGGAAAAGAAGTTGACGAAAGTATCGATGCTGATAAAATCCATACCGAAGGAGCGGTCTATTACACTGCAATACAAGGAGTTAAAATCGCAATCTTTGATGTAAGCGATGTTGAAAACCCAATAGAGCAACATAAAGAAGTAATTGGCGACCGAGGAACATCAAGCCTTGTTACCCAGGATCATAAAGCATTTCTCTTTGACCGTGAAAAAGGATTACTTGTAATCCCAATCACTCTTGCAGAACGAAAACCTGGACAACCAAAGAATATGGATGGACAGTTTGTCTTTCAAGGAGCATATGTCTATACCATCTCACTTGAAAAAGGCTTTACATACAGAGATAGAATAACACACATGAACGACAACGAATTGTTAAAATCCGGTGATACTTGGTACTGGGGCCGTTCATCGTCAGAGATATCACGCTCCCTCTACATAGACAACGTCCTCTACACAATCTCTGACAGCATGGTAAAAATGAATGACCTTGCTACGCTCAGCGAACTCAACAGCATCGCACTCCAGTAAAACAATAATCAACTCTTGAGAGGGGGAACAACCCCATCCTATCTCCTTTTCTCCTCCATTTCCCCTCTCATCTCCCTCTTTTTTCATGAAATCTTCATAAAATTTCGAATACGTGATTGTTTGGTTTTTTCCGAACATTTTCCGACAGTATTTAAACAATCGAGAATATACCTCAAGATAACAATAAAAAAAATGATGTGAAATCTATGAAAGGAATAACATGGCAAAAAATAGGCGCTCTTATGCTAGTGGGAATTCTAGTGGTCGCAGGACTAGTCTATATCTCAAAAAATCAAACAATCGTCCGCGGATCAACTGAACCTTATGATGTGAAAAATTTTAATTCCTACAAAGAACTCAATACATTTCTCCAAAAAAGCATCGAAAATAATGCTCAACATAATCAAAATGTCGGTGGTGTAGTATTAACCGAGGGAGCAGAACGAACGGCAACATATAACAGTATGGTATCTGATGGCAGCAAAGCATCAATTAATACTCCAAGTGTTGATTATTCAGGAACAAACGTCCAAGTTGCAGGCGTCGACGAACCTGACATCGTAAAAACCGATGGAACATATCTCTATGTTGTTTCAAACAACACAATAAAAATAATATATGCATACCCTGCAGAAAACGCGACCATTGAAGCAACAATCACGATCAATCAATCACTTTCTATACAAAATATCTTCATCAGCGGTGCACGACTTATCGTATTTACCCAAAACACCTACTACCCAGTCCTTTACGCAACTGATGTAGTAACAAAGGATGCCGTAGAATCAGGATCCTCTTCATTTATGCCACCCTGGTACAACAACCCTGAAACCAACGTCATCATCTACGACATCACCGACAAAACAACCCCCGCACAAATAAAAGACATTGTTATCGGTGGATCATTCTCTGATGCACGACTTATTGGCGATTACGTTTACGTCATCACCGTCCAATATTCATACAATAATGTAGATGAGAACCAAACAGCGGTCCCACGCATTCTCGAAAACAACCAGGCAATTGACATCCCGCTCTCCGACATCTACTACGTCGACACCCCTGAGAAAAGTACAACCCTCACAAATATTGTTTCTATCAATGTTCACAACGACGACGAACAAATCCATGCAAAAATATTTCTTATTGGAAGTGCACAAACCATCTACGTCTCCCAGAACAACATCTACATCACTGCATCTTCCTGGTACTACGACTACACAATATTGAAAGATTTGGTTGATCGCTTACTCATGCCAGTCCTCCCGGATTCTATTAAATCCCAGCTTGACACCGTGCAAACACTTGATATTGAAGATTACCAAAAACAAGAAATCACCCAATGGATCATCCAAAAATATGCTCAATCAATACCTGATGACCAGAAACAATCGATAATAAAAGAAGTCGTCAAAGAAACCGAACGGACCATCATCCACCGCATCAGCATCAACGAAGGCAGCATCACCTACGAAGCCCAAGGAAACGTATTTGGCTATATTAACAACCAATTTTCCTTAAGTGAAAACAATGGATCTCTCTACATATCCACCACCGTTCAAGGATCATCTCTCTGGTATTTCTTCGGCAGCATTGAAACCCAAAACAACGTGTACGTCCTTGATATGGACCTTCATATTGTCGGCAGCGTAGAAAATATTGCACCTGGAGAAATCATCAAAGCAACCAGATTCATTGGAGACAAATGCTATTTAGTCACCTACAAACAAATTGACCCCTTCTTCGTCATCGATCTCAGTACACCCACTGCCCCGGTCATCCTAGGCCAAGTAAAAATCCCAGGATACTCCACCTACTTGCACCCCTATGATGACACCCATATCATCGGCATCGGAAAAGATGGATCACAGGTGAAAATCTCTTTATTTGATGTCACCGACATGACAAACCCAGTGGAACTTGCAAACTACTCGATAACAGACAGCGAAAACAGCTGGTGGACCGAATCCTCCGCACTCTATGAACATAAAGCATTCCTCTTTGATTTAGAAAAACACCTCCTTGTTATTCCCATCGGGAGCTACTATACACAATCAGCCTATGTCTTCTCCATCTCTATCGACAACGGCATATCCTTCAGGGGAAACATCAGCCACGACCTCGAGACACAACACGAAAACGAACCGGATTATATGAGCTACTATGACTACGGGAACTCCATCCAGCGCACCCTCTTCATCGAAAACGTACTCTACACGATTTCTACAAACATGATCAAAATGAATAGCCTAGAGACACTCACTGAACTCAACAGCATCATCCTCATCTAAAAAAACCAGTATCCTCTCCGTTGAGAGGGGGCATCCTGTCCCTTCTTCTCCTCTCTGGCCCTCTCTCTCCCTCTCTTTTTTATTTCACTCTTGATTTTTCCACTTTTTTTCATAGGAATACAAGAGGAAATCCGGTACTAACTGTACAACAAATCCTTTAAAAGGGAACAGACAACATAATACTTGAT
>CAIYYQ010000011.1 GCA_903930505.1 Methanobacteriota archaeon | reverse complement strand
GATAAGTTGAACTGGAAGGCTTTTAAATTTTCACCGTTGCTGAAAGTTCCTCTTGCTGTTGACATTGTTGAGAAAGTACGAAAGGAGAACACATCGACTCGATTGAAGTTACTCTGGTTTGGTCCCATTTATCCCTGGTACCGGCCTGAGAAACTTTTGGAGATTGCACCTGATCTCAAAAACACAGACATTGATTTTGTTGGCGTGAAACATCCTCGTTATGGAAATACCTATAATAATTTCTTTAAGAAATTCTTTGAGTCAAATGCTTCCTCATACAACGTGACGGTGACTGAGGAATTTTGTGATGATCCTGCCGAACTGTATACGCATTACGACGCTGGTATTATTCTGGCCTGGGATTGGCTTGAGGAGAAATATTCTGTGCGTGGTCGTATCCTGGACATGATCTCCCATGGCCTTCCTGTGATCATCAATGAGAATAATTCATTCTTCAATGAACTTCGCTACATCCAGGATTCTATTTATCCCACTACCGCTCAAACATTAAAAAGAGACATCATGAGGTATGAGACAAATAAATCTCTTCTCACGGTGTCTGACCGGTCACACCGGCTTTTACAGAAAAATCTCTCATGGTCCGCTGTAGCCTCCCCCCTCATTGAATATATACGACGATTTACCCTGGATTCACTTGAAAAAGAAAGTGGGGACCTATGATGCATCAAACGACAGACCCCTTAATATCAATCATCACGCCCGTCTACAATGGCAGTATCGAATTTATACAGGCTGCGTATGACTCTGTAAAAAAACAGACATATACACATTGGGAATGGTGTGTCTGTGATGATGGTTCAACCGATCCGGCAATCGTCAGCTATGTGCGATCACTCAGTGATGACACACGAGTATCAGTGAAATTTCTCAATAAAAATTCAGGGATTTCTCTTGCAAGCAATGAAGCGGTCAAACTGGCCTCGGGAAGTGTCATAGCCTTTCTTGACTTTGATGATGAGCTTCATGAAGACGCTCTTATGGAAGTTGCTGACATTTTTAAAAACTTTGCTGCTGACATTGTGTACACCGACGAAGCTTTGAAATATGAAGATAGACTCGTAGAACATAGAAAGCCTCGATTCTCTCCCCATTACCTCCTCTCAACCAATTACATTTGTCACTTCCTCGCTGTAAAAAAAGATTTATTTGATAGCATCGGTGGATTCAAGGCAGGTTTCGAAGGTTCCCAGGATCATGACCTTGTTCTCAGATTAACGAATGCTTCGAAAAGAGTCTTTCACATTCCCAAAGTTCTCTACTACTGGAGAAAACATTCCGGTTCATTCAGTGATGTTTCTAAAAGTCTTATTACAGCTGCAGTTAGTGGAATCAAGGCAGTGTCGGATGAGCTTCGAAGAAGAGGTATTCTTGCTGAAGTTACAAATCCTAATGGAAAGACTCATTATAAGATAAAACCGACACTTCTAAATAATCCTCAGGTAAGCATAGTAATTGCAACACATGCTACAGATAGAAATATTAACGTTGCTATTGATTCTATCGTAAGCAAAACTTATTATGATAACTATGAAATAGTTGTAATATCAGACAACATAGACGGTCTTAAAAATATTTATAAAGGCGACGCTCATGTAAAAACTATACATGACAAATCAACCGATTTCAGATTATCAAGAAAGCTTAATTCTGCTATAAGACAGGCAACTGGCCAGCACATTATCATAATGCATGATGACGTAAGAATAACAAACTCAGATTGGATCGAGTGGCTCCTTAGTTATTCACAAGATCCATTAATAGGGATTGTTGGATGTAAGATTCTTAATCAGAATGGCACAGTTCAGAATTTTGGGTTAGCTGTAGATTCAGCTAATTTCATATCCCAACTCTTTTCTGGTTTGGGTAAAGACGAAATGGGACACATGGGACGGGCTGTTCTCACTCAAAATGTTTCAGCGGTGCCATCAGCATTGATGATGTTTAAAAAAGATGTTTTTGACAAAGTTGGTGGGTTTGACGAGAATTTTTATGGGTTCCATTTTGATGTCGATTTCTGTATACGTGTTAAAGATATAGGATTATTTAATGTTGCGATCCCCTACTGCACAGTTACTCATTTAGGAACAAGCACTCGATTCAAGACACATGGAGCAAAAACACCGACGTTACAAGCGCTGGATGAAAAAATTTTTAGAACAAAGCATGCGCATTCACTAAAAAATGGTGATCCTTACTACAACCCATTTATAATCTCAGAATCTGTCCTGCCTGAGCAACTCAATCAACAAGAAAATAAAAAAACATTCATTGTTCAAACAGATATTGGTCAAACACAGCAATATGTTGCTAAACCAAATAAAG
>CAIYYQ010000010.1 GCA_903930505.1 Methanobacteriota archaeon | reverse complement strand
GGCCCGTCGACAAAAAAGAACGGCCTCCCCCGCGAGCGATGCTCTTTTACGGTCTTATACGTGTCGCAGGTGCGCCAGTGCTCCTGCACCTCACGCTCGATCGACTGCGCATTGAAGTTAGCGGTGACTTCCCTCACAAAACCCCTCTTTGAATACGGATAGGACGCAGGATGTGCGTGATGGAATGTTGGCGCCGGAACACAAAGTAGTTTTTCCCGGAAGTCTCTGCAGCCGGGTTACCCGGGAAGACCTCCTGTTAAAAAATGAGTCCATTATTTCAGGATCGTAAGCCATATATACATCAATTTTGCATTGAACATCATGAGATTCCATGCATACATTTGTATTTTTGCAGTACTGGTGATCCTGCTTGCCTGCACCGCTGGTTGCACTGCTCCACAACCCCCACCCCAAACTGTTACCGTTACTCCGGCACCTGCAAACCCCGTCATAACCCGAACGTCGCAGCCTCCTGCCTATACGCAAGCTGCCAGAACCCCAGGAATCGACACAACCATAAACATTCATTTCAATGACTTCAACTGTCTTGACGTCACGAAGGAACTTGGTTTAGAGTACCTCTACCCTGATCAGAAGTATATAGGAGTTACGCAAACCTAGGATAAAATAGAAAGATCTTTATATATAAAGAGCAGTATATATTTCGTGGTTAATAGAACACAGATTTCTGATGAGGATTACATCAACTTCCTTACTGCCATTACGAATAGTGCATCCTGCGTAAAAGCGGCTGATTGCTATTCCGACAGTGGAATGGTAGTTTCTCATGATTTGGTTAACCGATTTCTTACAAGACTGCTCTTAGATCCAGAGACGTTGTGGGATGAGGTTAAACCATTTATTGAGAAGAGAAACGGTTGGTTAATCCTGGATGACACCGTGATTGATAAAATTTATTCACAACATATTGAAATGACTCAGTATCAATGGAGTGGGAAATTCCATAAAGTTGTGAAAGGAATCGGGTTGGTCACCCTCGTTTGGACCGATGGAACTCACTCATTTCCTGTTGATTATCGCATTTATGACAAAAAAGGTGATGGGCTATCGAAAAATGAGCATTTCAGAGCAATGCTTCAAACGGCAATCACAAGGAATTTTCTGCCGTATTTTGTATTGTTTGATAGTTGGTATTCGAGTAATGATAATCTGACATTTATCGACAAATTAGGTTGGAATTGGTGCACCCGTGCCAAGCAAAATCGGATGGTTAATCCTGATCGGGCTGGAAACCAACCCGTGTCTTCTGTCTTTCTTCCCGATGACGGAAGGGTCGTCCACATGAAGCAGTACGGATTTGTCAGACTTGGGCATTCCACAAATAAAAACGGCGAAGACCGGTATTGGATAACAAATTATCGCAAAATGGATGATGTGGATCGCAGAAATCTACAGGCGATTTGCTGGGCAATTGAGAATTATCACCGTGCTTTAAAGGGATTGTGTTGCGTTAGAGATTGCAAGATCCGAAAAGCAGCAGGTCAAAGAAATCATATCAATTGTTCTATTCGTGCTTTCGTCAGATTTGAGGTTGCTAAACTTCGAGGGAAAATTACACTTTATGATGCAAAATGGCAGATTTCCAAGCCAGCGATTATAGAATATTTGAAACATCCAATTTATGCGCTCTAATTTTTTTTACAAGGGTAATGCGTAACTCCTATTTATATAAAAAATGATGATTTCACCATTCGAACCTGGTAATCTGATACTTATATTCCTGCAATGTGTAATCCTTGGCATTCCCTTCTCGATCATGAACCTGAGAATTTTTTTACTGATCAGGAAAATCCCTTCCCTGCTGGCACAGAGCCTGATCCCTATCGTTGCCGACTTCATTGTTGTCGATCGTGACGTCCTCAGCGTACCTTCAGATGAACTTAAGGACGTAGAGGTTCTCCAGACGTTCGTGGACGGTCAGAGCGTGTATGACGGAGCCTCCTCCGGACACGTTCAGTGACAGAACGGCGCG
>CAIYYQ010000009.1 GCA_903930505.1 Methanobacteriota archaeon | reverse complement strand
GGGAGGGATTTGAACCCTCGTAGGCGGATCTGCAGTCCGCCACATAGCCACTTTGTTACCCGCCCAGCCTCCCGCGCTAAACGTGTTATAGGGCCGTGGACGTTGTTATGTGTCCAAGGTGTATCCCGAATATTCAGTGCTCTGTTTTAATTCTTTTGGTTTGGTATTCTCAGGTAGTTATCCTAAAAAAACCCGTTCAAAATCTGCTCTTATTTATCTTCTCATTGCTTTTATATCGGTTTTAAAATATCCGTAGCGATATGTGAAGTTACTCCTGTTGAGCTGAAACGTGTTATCTGATCTTGGACGGTGTTGCCTGCCCAAAGAGTATAACGAAGTACGTGATGTATTATACTATGACTGTTGCCCCTGAGGGAATGTCAAAGGAACAAACGCTCTTGATTTTAGTTGTGGCACAGGACGCTCCACACGTTTTTTACAAAAACTTGGATTCCAGACTATCAGTGTTGATATCTCTGGGGAGATGATACTGAACGCAAGAGAGCTTGATCCTGCCGGGGATTATCGCTTGATTAATATCAACAAAGGCTTAGAGTATCCTGTTATGTACCAATCAGCGCGACAAAAGCATCGATATCAGCAAACGTGATCATACCGTCCCGATTGCAGTCTGCAGCAAGCCAGGCCCAACTAGGGTGTTGTGTTTGGAATTGAGCTTCGGCTGTTCCAATCGCTGCGACGAATGGGTCGATATCCGCGAACGTGACCAGGCCGTCGTTGTTTACATCACCGAGTTTGTAGATTTTTACTGTTAGCGGTGTTGACCAGTTGCTCTCTGCACCGTAGATATCTTTGGCTTTGACTTTTACTTGATACGTCCCACGGGTACTCCAAGAGTGCGATGCAGATACAGCTTGACCGGAGGGAAATGGGCCAAGCCAACCAGTACTATTGCTGTCGCCCCAATCCCACAGGTAGTACACATTGTCTCCATTCGGATCAGTCGTTGATGTGGTGTAGGTGTACGATGCCCCTTTAATCCCCTTCATCGGACCAGCCGGTTGACTCGGCGTATTTGGTGGACTGTTGAGCCAGCCATCAGGATGTATGAAAGGATACCGATCTTGGTTTTTCCCACCAGAGATATTGTACGGTGAGTCACCAATGCCATCATGATTATTGTCATTACCTGTGTAATCACTCCAGTAGTTTCCCTCAAACCCATCATCATATTGACTAGTGCCTTTATCATCCACATTTCCAACGTTGTTGTAAAAATTATTATGATAGATTAGGTCATTATCTGAGCCCAAAGGAACAGATACCCCATTTCCTACATTATCATGGATGGAGCAGTTTGTTATGACAGAGTCAGAGCTACTAAGAATATAGATACCTATTCCATTGTTGTCAGAGATGTCACAGTTTTCAATAGTACAATACGCTGACCATTGAAGATCAACCCCATGATATGAGTTGTTATGTATCCTCGTATGTATAATAGAGCAGTCCCCCTGACCGCTGAGAAAAACCCCATATCTATTATTATAGAGGTCGCAGTTTTGAATGGTCGTATTGGTACAACCTGGATAATAACTTGAGAGAAAAATTCCATAAAAATATGTATTATAAATCTCGCAGGACTCAATATGATTATCCGTTGATTGATAACGAAGATCAACTGCTTCGCCGCTGTTCGCAATAACATTCCTGTTAATATCATTGTGCGATGAACTCTGTAATTCGATCGCATAAAAACAACTATCCATATAATTATCAGATATAATATTATCATTTGAATAGCTCAGTCGAATGCCGTTATCACAATTTCTAAAGATGTTCCCGGAGATGTTATTATACTTTGATTCAACCAAAAGAGCAACAGGGGGCTCCATACAATTCTGAAGAGTAAATCCACTAATGTTGACATGATCCGCTACAACCGTGAAAATATTCGTAGTTCCCAGGGGACTAAGTATTGTCAAATATTTATCTTCACCGACCAATGAAATTGATCTATCGACAACAATACTTTCCGTATATGTTCCCTTCAAAACAAAAACGACATCCTGGTACCCTCCATGATGAATCGCCTCTTGAATATACCGATACGGGTGCTCGGATGTTCCATCCCAAGGCCCATCAACATTACCATCATCAACAAAAACCTGGTTATGCACATTGTTTACCACCATCCCAATCGTATCCTGGTACATTCCATCCTCGCAAACCATGGTTAACCTGATCGTATAATACTGACTTTCCTCAAGTGCTGTGGTATCTACTGTTGCAAGAGTATCTTCTTGAACGGAAATAGTAGAATTCACTATTTCTATCCATGAAACCGGGTGTTCACCAACACCATATTCGACAGTATAGTATTGGAATAATTTCCCCCAAACCGTCCCCCGGATAGGAACTGTCCCTTTTGCGTCGTAAGGATTATCAAAAGGATGCAAAATCAGCGTTGCCGGCTCCCGCTGTATTGCTTTTGAAGCATTCATTCTTCCCGCACCAATATACTCGGTTGAATTTATGGGGTCTGCTGTACAAAACAGAAGTGTTTTTACCATTTCCGGAGTAAGACTATGGTTTTTTGATAACAACAACGCAATAAGACCAGCAACATGGGGACACGCCATGCTGGTTCCCTGTAGAAAACGATAACCAGAGGGATCACTCAGAACACCACCAATCGTTGGAACAGTGCTTAAAATCATTGTATCTTTATAACTATCTCCACCAGGAGCCGCAATGTCGACCCATGAACCGTAACTCGAGTAGAATGCTTTCGTGTCGCCGACACTTGTGGCTGCGACAGCGATCACTTCATCATACCCCGCAGGGTACTGTTTATCATCTGAGTTTGAATTTCCCGCTGCAGCAACCAATATCACACCATTGTTTTTTGCATATTGCACTGCATCATAGATGATGCTGCTGTTACTACTTCCACCAAAACTCATACTAATAACATCTGCACCATGATCCACCGCAAAAACAATAGCTTGAGCGATATCATCGTACTCTAAAAGACCAACCTCAAAACCCATGGGATAAATAATACTAAAACCTGCGCGAACAGCCATAATACTCCCCTGCAGACAAACACCAGATACACCGATGCTGTTATTTCCACGAGCAGCAATGATACCCGCACAGTGCGTCCCATGACCATTAAAATCTATGGGGTCGTTATCTTCATTGAGATAATCCTCACCAGCTATCAACGTATATCCACTGCTTACATATGCATTCGTATCAATGTCAACAAAATCATGCATCACAGGATATATATTCCCCTGCAGATCCTCATGGGTATAATCTACACCAGAATCTATTACTGCCACAATAACATCAGCATTACCTTTTTCTGTATCCCATGCTTCATATGAATGAACTTTTTCATGAGCCCATTGTTCACTAATACGAGGGTCATTAGGCATATACGTGGTGTATGCAAGATAATTAGGCTCAACAGATTCAACGTTTGGATCATCTTGGTATGAACTGATGACAGAAAAAACATCGGTTTTCTCTGAAAATGAAAATTTATAATAGTCTGACAACCCGTAATGATCATTGTTCCTGTTAAGAGGATTGATCACTTGTTCTACGCTGCGGACTTCGTGTTGTTTGTTCAGCTGATCGATAGAGGCGATACCTGAGTATGCGACTCGACCCACAGTACGGGTAATTTGTACGCGAACATGCGATTTAAATTTAATGATGAGTTCTCCTGGCACATAAGAAAAAAGTTTTTGGGCATCTTCAGTAAGGCGAGGTGTCAGATGTTGAGGAGTATTGTCAAGATGTTTTGTTTTTTCAAGTGAGACTGAGATGGTTCCATTGAGTAATACGACCGGTATAAGTACTATGAAAACAAATTGGATAATTCTT
>CAIYYQ010000008.1 GCA_903930505.1 Methanobacteriota archaeon | reverse complement strand
GGAGAAAAAAACCGTGAAAATCATTGTTGATCAGCGAGAATTACGCTCTCCTGTCGCCAGGTATCTAAGTAGTAAAAACATCAAGGTTGAATCTGTTCAGCTGGATGTCGGTGACTATATTCTGTCTTCTCGGATTGGTGTGGAGCGGAAAACCGTGGATGATTTCCTTGAATCCATGATTTCCGGTCATTTGTTCGCCCAGGTCAAAAGACTGAGAGAGGCGTACTCGCGGCCGATCCTTATTATCGAAGGAGAAAAACTGCTTACAAAAAGAAATATTTCTCATAACGCGATTTTTGGTTGTTTTGTGTCGATTATCGTGGATTTTGGTATCCCTATCATCACGACAAGTAATGAGCAGGATACTGCAGATTTCCTTTCGGTGATGGCGGCGCGGGAGCAGCGTGAGGAGAAAAAAGAGGTAGCGATCCGCGGGAAGAAGTATGTGATGTCTCTTAAGGAAAATCAGCAGTTTCTCCTGGAGGGTCTTCCGAATGTTTCCGCGGTGCTTGCAAAAAGGCTTCTTGATCATTTCGGCAGCATCCGCAGCATCGTAAACGCATCAGAAGAAGAACTCACCCAGGTGCCGGGGATCGGGAAGAAAACCGCTTCAGATATTATCGCGCTTTTTAATGCTGAATATGTAAAGGAGTAGGTTCTCCCAAATATTTTTATCCCAGATGGTGATATCCCTCGACACCGTAATCGGGTGATTTCTATGATGGTTGATGAGAAAATTGCCCAGATCAATGATGGTCTTGACATGATTAGTGGGGATAATTCCATCCCTCGAAATATTAGACGAGGCGCGGATGATGTCAAACGCATGTTGCAGAATAAATCTGATCCCATTGATTTGCGTGTTGCTTCGGCGACATCGAGACTCGATGAGCTTGCGAATGATCCGAATATTCCTTTGCATGGGCGGACGTTGATCTGGAATATTATGAGTCGTTTAGAGGAGTTAGCGTAACGTGACACGTTTTTTCTGTGTTGGTCTAAACTTTAGTTATACGTAAAATTTGAAGGTAGTTTGGGGGAAGAGAAAAATTATGATACGAATAGGACAAGCCGGGATACCGCTATCGTGTAAAGGCCGTACTAACAAAGATGGGCTTGCGTATACAAAAAAGATTCTTGATCTGAATGCGATGGAGATTCAGTTTGTCCGTGGGCTGTATGTGATGAGTGATGAAGAAGCCCTGTTTATTAAAGAGTTTTCAAAAGAAAACGACATGGAAGTCCATGTGCATGCTCCGTATTACATTAACCTTGCTGGTGATGAAGAAGAAGTCACGATGAGTTTTGATAAAATCAAAAACTCGGTGATGATGGCTGATAAAATGGGTGCGAAAATTGCGGTGGTTCACCCAGGGTTCTACGGGGATCTCAGTGAGAAAAAAACAATGACTAAAGTCATCAAAAACACAAAAAAGATCGTGAATCTCCTTAAAAAAGAAAAAATTAAAACAAAGCTTGGTCTGGAGACGATGGGAAAACAAAAAGTTTTTGGAAGTATCGATGAGATAGTCAATGTCTGCAAAGAAGTCAAAGACATAGTCCCCGTAATTGATTTTGGGCATATTCATGCGCGATGTAATGGTTGTTTAAAAGAACGAGAGGATTTTGAGAAGATTTTTGATAAACTAAAACCGCTTCGGTTAAGGCATTATTTGATACATTTGACTGGTGTTCTCTATGAGGGTGGAAATGAATATTATCATCTCCCGATTAAGAAGGGTGATATGCCGCTTGCTCCGTTGATTGAGATTATTCTTGATAAAAAATATAATGTGACATTGATTTCTGAGTCCCCGTTACTTGAGCATGATGCCGTGTATATTAAACTTCAGGTTGAAAAAGCGATCATGAAGCGAACCGGGAAAGAAACCGCGTATTACAAGGATCTTTCTGAGATCTATGACTGAAAAAACCATTTTCACACAATCCATCGACTACATTCAGCAAAAAGGAAAAGGCATCCTTCATCGTAGCATATCCTCAGAAGAGCTTTTGATGATTGATAATCTTTTTCTTGAGGCAAATCGTATTTTTGTGTATGGTGCAGGGCGTTCTGGGCTAGTCGCAAAAGCGTTTGCCATTCGTCTTGTTCACTTAGGTTTTCAGACCTTTGTCATTGGGGAAACCATTGGTGCTCCGGTGAAAAAAGGAGATCTTACTGTGATTGTAACTGGTTCCGGGGAGACCATTCCTACAGTGATGACTGCGGAGATCGCGCATAAGATTGGTACGAAAGTCCTTGTAATCGCTGGGAAAAAAGACTCGAGGATCCTCAAATTCGCTGATCTTTCTGTTGTCCTTTCTGCTGAATGTGATGAACCTGAGCGTAAACAACTTGCACCGCTTGGGACGTTGTTTGAGGCAAGTGCATGGATTTTTTTAGATGGTTTGGTTTCCGAGTTGATGGAGCGGAAAGGGGAAACGGAGAAGTCGATGCAGCTGCGTCATGCTACCTTAGAATAATAAAACAATCGTTTATGTCCTCAATGTAACATTTAAATACGATAATAATTATATATTATATTGTTTTTCCATGGTGAAAAGAAAACACACGATAATCGTTTTTACAACGATTGTAACAATCATTGTGCTCTTCGGCATCGTTGAACCGTTGTTTTTTCCAAATCAAATTACAACTGCAATCTCTGCGGACTCAACCGATTTTTCGTCACTTGACTCTAGTGTGTCTCATCTCATACAAAATGTTCCCTATGTCGGTCAAGAAACAAATGTTTATTGTTCTTATGCCACTCAAACTATGATTTTCAGTTATTACGGAATAAACACGTCATTGCATGAAGTCCTGTATTATTCAGGGATGGGAAGTTCCTTGATTTATGTCAAATCAGTCCTATCTGTTCCTCAGCATGTATTCGTATCCGGTTTTTTGCTTTCACAGAGCCCAAATGAAAGTAGCTTTCTTGCATCCCTGTATGGTCTTTCTTTTCATTTTTGGTTTGCTGATCAAAATATTTTCGTACAGAATGAATCTTGGCAACAGTATTGGTCATATGTAAAAGAAAATATTTCACAGGATATCCCAGTATGGACAGGTGTCGATCCGTACGCAATTCCTCATACACGAGAGCATTACAACCCTTCAGATAATACGACTCATGGAGGGCATTCTATTCTTTTGATAGGTTATAATGAGACGAACGGGACTGTGTGTTATAACGATCCTGCACCCGACTTATGGAATGATGCGGTAAACGGGACCTATGTATACATTTCTCAGGATATTCTAAGAAATGCTGTTGAAAATACAACGGGTACTAAATATTCTATATGTACCTATCAGAAATTATCAGGTTCATCTCCACTATCGTTAGAAAAAAGATTTGAAAAAGCACATGAGCGAAATATCCTTAAAATGAAAGGAGATAGCAGTATGTACCCTGATCTCGGACTTCCTGCGCCCTCCTATTATTTAGGAATTAGTGGATTAAAAGCGTTTCAAAGAGATCTTCGAATAGGAATAACCCATCGGATGACAACCGTAAGAATCTATGCAAAATTAATTAGCGATCCAACGGTTTTACCATCGATATATGACATGATTGCAATCGAAGAAACAAATGCATCGCAATATCTTCTTTCCATTAAAAATTCTCTTGGCGATGAAACCTTAAGAACACTCTGTGATCATGATGCTTCTTTATTTATTCAAGAGTCAAACGGTTGGAAACAGATGGCTCTTCTCGTCTTAGATTTGAATGCTCTTGGAAAAACACATCGATTGCTGGGGACGTTGTTGTTATCATTTCCAACAACAATGAAAATGAAAAAAACAGTCAATAACATTATATCGATTGAAAATGCAATTATTACAGATAAAACCTGAAAATTAAAAAAGAATTCCACTTGGATGATATTGCAACGATGTTATATGTTGATTGTATTT
>CAIYYQ010000007.1 GCA_903930505.1 Methanobacteriota archaeon | reverse complement strand
TCGCAATCATGGATGATTGGCGATGGGATCATCGATATCCAAGCAGGTCAAGCTGCAGGATGCAAAACAATTCTTATCGGCAGAATGAAATGCGATTTGTGTAAACGCATGGACGATGAAGATGTAAAACCAGAGTACATAGTCCCAAATCTATATAAGGCAGCGCTTATTATTGCGAAGGAGTGATGGTCAAATGGAAATTTTTTTAGATACAGCTAACATCGAAGAAATCAAAGAAATACTTTCATGGGGTGTCATGAGAGGACTTACGACAAACCAGAAAATATTTCTCAATGAAAAAGGTGTAAATTTCGAAACACAAGTAAAGAAAATCCTTGATCTTGTCGATGGTCCCGTCAGCATTGAGGCACCAGCATGCGATGCAGAAGGAATCATCAAAGCAGCACGGGAATATGCAAAATGGAACAAGAAAAAAGTAGTGATAAAAATCCCGATGCTTGCAAATGGCGACGGTGTAAAAGCAGCGTATCTCCTGGAAAAAGAAGGCATTAAAACCAATGTAACTGCAATGATGAATGTCAACCAGACGATGCTTGCAGCTGCTGCAGGAGCAACATACGCAAGTTTATTCTTTAACCGTATCAGAGACGGCGGAGTTGATCCTATTGAGGTCGTGAAACAATCCCGAGCATTTATCGATGAGGGAGACTACAAAACAAAACTGATTGTTGGAAGCATAAGAAAACCTAGCGATGTAATTGAGATCGCATCAGCGAATCCACATGTTATCACCATCCCCTACAAAATTATGAAACAAATGCCGTTCCATGAAAAAACCGTGGAAACACTCAAAGAATTTGATAAAGCCTGGGAAGAGTTCCTCATCGCAGAAAAAAAATGCTAACTACTTGCCACAAAATTTTATACCATCTCTTTTGTTTCAGATGATGTATGCAGATGGTTATTTTCTGTGGAGGGCTTGCCACACGACTCGGTGCTCTCGCAAAAGAGACACCGAAATCAATGATTCCAATTGAAGGAAAACCATTTCTTGAACATCAAATTGAAATTCTAAAGAAGCAAGATATCACTGATATTATTCTCTGTGTTGGGCATCTCTCAGAAAAAATAAAAGAATATTTCGATGACGGGCAAAAATTTGGTGTTCACATAAAATACAGTCAAGATGGTGATAAACCACTTGGCCCTATCGGTGCCCTAAAAAAAGCAGAAAACCTCCTTGATGACATTTTTTTTATCATGTACGGCGACTCTTATCTATCTGTTGATTTTCAAAATATCTATTCCTCGTTTTTAAAGACCGAGAAACTCGCGATGATGGCTGTCTACAAAAATAAAGACAAATACGATACAAGTAATCTTATTGTTCACAAAAACCAGGTTGTCGCTTATGGAAAAGAACATAAAACAGATGAAATGGTGTACATCGATTACGGAACAAGTATTCTTCGAAAAAAAACCTTAGCATCTATACCTATTAACACGTTTTATTCAACAGGAAATTTTTTTTCCGATCTTGTGAAGAAACAAGAACTCCTTGCCTATGAAGTAAAACACAGGTTCTACCATATTGGTACACCTCGGGCAATAGATGAATTTACACGGTATATACAAACCATATCTCGTTAAATTTCTTCATTTTTTTCAGTGGTAATGTTCAAATACATCGAGATGATTTGCCCAGGACCATGAAACTAGTGGCAAAGTACTCTATTGTAGAAAATGCAGATATCGGCGAGAACACAGTCATCAGAGATTACGTGAACATCTTCAGATGCAAAATCGGCAAAGATTGTAAAATTGCTGCATTTGTTGAAATACAAAAAGGAGTCACCATCGGAGATCGATGTGCAATAGAAGCATTTGTTTTTATCCCCAGTGGTGTCACAATTGAAGACGAGGTGTTCATAGGACCACATGTGTGTTTTACCAATGATCTTTATCCAAAAGCGGTGAACCCCGGCTGGAAAGTAACATCCACCCTTGTCAAAAAAGGGGCGTCGATTGGCGCCGGTTCAATTATCAGATGTGGTGTAACTATCGGAGAAAATGCGCTTGTGGGTGCAGGATCAGTTGTTACAAAGAACGTTGCACCAAATACCGTTGTTGTTGGAAACCCAGCACGACCAATAAAAAAGGTGAAATAACATGAACATACCACCATGCAAACCTGTTTTTACAAAAGAAATGGAAGAGGCAGCAGTTAACGCATTACGAAACGAAAAATATATTCTTGGAGAATCAGTCGCAAAATTCGAAGAGGATTTCGCAAAATACTGCAACGTAGGTCACGCGGTATCCGTAAGCTCAGGAACCAATGCCCTTCATCTCGCGTTGCTTGCAGCGGATGTGAAACCAAAGGATGAAATCGTCACCGTAGCAAGCTCATATATTGCCACCTCAAACTCAATACTTCATGCAAATGCGATTCCTGTGTTCTGCGATATCAACGACTCCTACCTTATAGATGTACAACAAATCGAGAAAAAAATAAAGAAAAAAACAAAAGGAATCATCCCTGTTGATCTCTATGGAAACCCTGCGGACATGGATGAAATCAACGCAATCGCACAAAAAAAGAAATTGTTTGTGATAGAGGATTGTGCGCAATCCCATGGTGCAATCTACAAAGGGAAGAAAACAGGTTCGCTTACTGATATCAGTTGTTTTTCTTTTTATTCGACAAAGAATATGACTGTCTGCGGCGACGGAGGAATGGTGACTACAAACGATGAAAAGATTGCGAAAACCGTGGAACTACTCAGGAACCACGGGCAACATCCAAAAGATGTTCATACCATTCTTGGGTATACCGCACGACTCAACACCGTGAATGCTGCTATCGGACGGGTGCAATTAAAATATCTTCAATCTTGGGTTGATTCACGACGGCGCGTCGCAAAGAAATATTTTGATCTTCTTAAAGATGTGGAAGAAATCGTGCTCCCGCCAGGAGATATCCAAGGGAAGAAACCATCATTTCATCTGTTTGAAATCACAACAGAAAAACGAGATGATCTCATGAATTTTCTCAAACAGAATGGAATCATCACTCTTATCCATTATCCTACGCCGATCCCCAATCAACCACTCTACAAAGAGTTATTCCATTACAAAGAAGGAATGTTTCCAAAAAGTGAGGTTCTTTCAAAACAAGCAATGGATCTACCTATGTTTCCTGAACTTAAGGACAACGAAATAACCTTTATCTCAGAAAAAATTCATGAATTCTTCAATAGGTGATTACCTGAAAAAAATAAAAATCGGGGTCATCGGTGCAGGACGCTGGGGGAAAAAACACGTTGACGAATACGCAAAAATGAACAACGTGGATCTTTTATGGGTTTCCGATCTAAAAAAAGAAAACCTCCAACTTTGTAAAGAAAAATACAATGTTTCACATCTTACCGAGGACTACCATGAACTGCTATCGTCTGATGTCGATGCAGTCAGCGTCTGCACAGTAAACGAACAGCATTTCGATGTCTGCAGAGATGCACTGCAAGCTGGAAAACATGTTCTCGTGGAAAAACCGCTTACGCTGAGTTCAAAAACCTCAAAAGAACTCGTCAACATTGCAAAAAACAATAAACGTCTCCTTGCAGTCGGTCATATATTTCGGTTCAACAATGCGTTAATTGAAACAAAAAAACGTATCCAAGACAACTTTTTCGGTGATATCTACTACTTACGATTACAGTGGACTGCGCTCATCTACCCAGATAAACCCCTAGATATCATTGTGGATATGATGCCACATACCTATGACATCATGAACTTTCTTTTAGATTCCTGGCCAACAAAAATCACCTGTTTCTCCAAAGGATTCCGAAACAAAAAACTTGATGATACCGCATACATCATCTGCGAATTCCCAAACAACGTTATGACACATACGGAAATCAGCTGGACGCTTCCAGAGAAGATACGGCAAGTAGATCTTATCGGAAGTAAACGCTGTGCAAAAATCCAGTGTCTCGACCAAAAAGTACGAATCTTTGAAAACGATGAATCGGAACAATCCCTTCAGATCCAACCAAACAACACACTTAAAGATGAGCTTTTCCATTTTGTCAATGCGATTCAACAAGGTTCGTTTGTCTCCAACGGCGGAGAACTCGGAGCGAGAGTCGTTGAACTCATCGAACAGACGCAAAAAGCTCTGAAAACAGGAAAAACAATCACTCTGTAAATTCTTATAAACTATTCATATCATCACTGTAATACAATATGATAAAAATTAGTGTTGTTCTCACCACAAAAAATGAAGAAAACTACATCGGGGAACTTCTCGAAAGTCTTCTCGATCAAGAAGAACCCTATGAAGTACTTGTTGTGGATTCAGATAGTACTGATAGAACACAAGAACTCATCAGAAGTTACACAAAAAAAAACAAGAACATTAAACTCTTTATTCACCCTGGAACTCGAGCGGAGAGTATGAATTATGGGATAAAACAGGCAACAGGAGATGCAGTTGCGTTTATCGGAGGAGACGACACTGCAGATAAACACTGGATTAAAGAAATACGACATGCCCTGAGGAATACAGATATCGTTGCTGGAAAACTCATTTCAAAAGGAGACGATCGATTTAAAACCCTGGCAAACGTGAAATTCTTTCATAAAGGAACAAATATCTCCTATCCAGGCACTAACACGACCTATAAAAAAGAGATCTTAGATAAACTGGATGGATTTGACCCCTGGTTTTTCTCTGCAGAGGATTTAGAGTTGAATTACCGCGCTGTTGACCTAGGATATACAATAACCTCTACTGAGAATGCTGTCGTGTATTATCGACCACGGAATTCACTATATGCCTTTATCCAACAGTCCTTTTGGTATGGTTCTGGCCGGAAACTTCTTGGATTAAAACATGGGCGTATCTGGAGACAACATTCATCCATGGATGTCGTAAAAACGCAGTTGTCCGTTTTAGGGATTATTCGCCTTTCTCTTGGATTTTTAGGATACGTCTACTGTGCAGTCACAATTCGGAAATATGATGTGAAAACGAATTAAAAGCTTTAAAAATCACTTTTTTTCAGGAACCCCCTTTCAGTAGATTTGCTCATTTTGACATTTTAACACGGAAGATTAATAAGCATTTAATGACAATAAAAGTCATGTTAATAAATAACATTAAAGAAGAGGTTGAAATGTCAATCCTTAACAACGCAATAAAAACAAGAAAGATTCTAAAAACTAATAAAGGTCAATATCCAACATTTTTAATATATGAAATAACAAAAAATTGCAATTCACGTTGCATTATGTGTAACATATGGAATAAAGAAAAAACTACAGATGAATTGAAGCACGACGATATTAAAAAAATTTTTTCCCAAACGTTTTTCAAAGATGTTAAATATCTGAATCTATCTGGTGGAGAACCCTTTATAAAAAATGATTTTAATGAAATTGTCAAAGAATTTATTACAACACTAAAAAACTTAAATATGATATCTGTCGCAACAAATGGTTTTTTAACAAAAAAGATAACGAACGATATAACGGAAATACTAGAATTCATAAAGGAACAGAAAAAAGACATTAAATTTTCAGTAACCGTCTCTATTGATGGCCCTTCGACTATTCATAACAAAATCAGAGGAATAAAAGGCGCTTACGATGCAGCAATGTCAACCTTCAACGAATTAAAAAAAATATCGGAACAAACAGATAATTTTACGGTTGGAATCGAAACAGTCATATGTAAATATAATATTGACGAGATTGATGAAATATATAAGGCACATAAAAAATTGACCAATCATTTAAACTTTGTACCTGCTGTATTTTCCAGTTTTTTTGAAAATCAAGATTTAGATTTTACAATTAAAAAAGATGATCTCCCGAAATTAATTACTTTCTATAAAAATATGATAAAGGAAACGCCGCACCTTGCGTATTTTTACGAAAAAGTTATTTTCTTTTTAACCAATCATTACAGAAATTTTCCATGTCTTGGAGGAGTTTTAACAGCTAAGATTGATTCACGCGGTAATCTCTTTCCGTGTCTTATGACAAAATATGTAATTGCAACAAAAAATGAAAATTATACAGAGAAATGGTTCGGAGATAAAATGAATCAATTTCGTAATAATAAAGAGGATATCTGCAAGAAATGTCTTAGTAACTGCGATATGATTAACAATTATTATTACGAGTTTTTTGACGTATGCAATTACTACGCAACACATCCAATAATCTCACTTAAGTTTATAACAATAATATTAAAAGATTTTCTCAAAGGAGGATACTACGCTCAAATGATCTCAAAATAAAAAGAGATAACGAATAGAAGACAAGAAACATTTTAATGAATCGTGTAAAATCATTTTTTAAACAATCGTGTTGAAATTTTTTTAAAAAATGATTTATTTGATGTTGTATCTATTTTATCATCTGGTATGCACGACTGATTAAGATACATACATCTTAAATAATCTCTTACGCAATAATCAAATTCGATATCTTGTTTTTCTCTTTCATTCATAAATGATATCCTAAAAATTACATCTAGTATTTATAACTATGTATTTCCAATTGAATTTTTCGCTTT
>CAIYYQ010000006.1 GCA_903930505.1 Methanobacteriota archaeon | reverse complement strand
GGAGGTCTCTCGCTTTGTTCTTCACATCGGTATCACCGAAGACGGTATTGACCCGAAAATCGGGATCGAGTGCTCCTTTTACCCGGATCGTTACAATCTGGAAACCCGCTGGTCTGGTTTCTTTGATTATTTAATCAAGAAAGGACTGTGCCTCCCGGAAAAAAAAGAAATGCTGCTCGATTTCCTTGGTGTTGAACAAGAAGATGCAAGTCATGAGTTTTCTCTTGAATCATACATGACTGCAGTAAAACTCCCTGAGAATGATTATTCTGGTGCTCTTGTTCGATTTATTAGCCATGTGAAAATCTGCTACAAACCAAACCACCCATTGGAAGCAAAGGCATACCCTGGTGCCAGATTGTTCGGACGACCTCAGACAAACACAAATTACCAGTAATCAATAATAATTATAATGTTAAGTGAAGAGGCAGGCCACCGACATATTCCTTTGCATATGTAGCTGCGAAAAAGGTATATATCATACAGATAAGATGAAATAAACAAAAGGAGAAACATATCGTGGAAAAATACTTTGATTTTCATCCTGCATTCGAACCATTCGGTACAGCGCGAGAAATGGGATTAGAAAACATACTCGCGTCCGCACCCTACAAAACATATCAACTGGAACATTCCAGAATGTACAAACATCTCCCACTTAAAAACATCCTGGCGAGCACGTATTTATGCAAAGCTGAATCACATCTGTCACAGTTGGTTTCCCCTGAAAACTTGCACGACATCCTTTCCGTTGCTGAGTATTTCCCAGGAAATGTAACGAGTTTCTTAGGGTTTGAATGCCGCCTTGGCAAATCAGAGTCACGCGCTGATTGGGCGTTTGCGATCTCCGGCACGGGAAACGATCGTATAGTCCTCGAAAATCTCCTACATGGCGGATATTTACCCGATTCTTTTTTTAACCATCCTGAATGGCAACATATCGCTGATTTTGCTACATCATGGGCTGATCCTACATCTGTACTCAAAAACAAGGTAAAATGCTTCTGGTTAGAATTCGATATGCCTGAGAATCCTCAGGAAGTACCTATTCCTAGTGTTTTCTTTGGACCTACAAGCCTACCAGCTAACGTATCTCCAAATGATGTTTCTCAATATGAATGGCTTATCACCACCGCTTTTCCGCTTCTTGCAGGTCATAAAGTATCAAAAGCAATAGAATATGGAGTACAGAACTGCTTACGCAAAATGCCATCAAACGCATCTTTGTTCCAGGTTGGTACAATGCTGTCTCGTTCAACAAAAGGTATACGCCTTTATATTAACAAAATACAACCCGAGCAAATTATCCCCTATCTCAATACGATTGGCTGGTCTGACACAAAAGGAGAATTTACATCACTGGTCACCGACTTGAAAAATAAAGCAGATCGTTTCGTCCTCAGTTTTGATGTCACTGAAACAGGTATTGGCCCAAGAATTGGATTAGAATGTTCTTTTGCTCCAGATCGCTTTGATCAGGAAACGCGATGGAATCAACTCTTACATTATCTTGTAAAGAAAGGATGGTGTCTTCCCGAGAAACGGGATGCACTCCTTAGTTATCCTGGCGAGGAACAGGATGAAAATTTTTCTGGTGGTGTGATGAAACCGCTTACATCAGCTTCACAAAATCTTTCCGACATCATCTCGGGTATTGTTGTCCGGTATATCAGTCATTTAAAACTGGTGTACGAACCTGGTAATCCTATAGAAGCAAAAGCATATCCTGCGGTCCGGCTTTTTGAACGTTCACAAGATTCGACGTTCGAGCATTCTCAGATGGTCACAGAAGAAATAATTTAGTGAATGAGGTTTTTTTATGTTGATAGAAAGATTAATTGCTCTCAAATAGATTATCAAAACATACTTAAGGAGTTACAATCGGTATGAAATTTGCAACCATTGGCCATCTGCTCACGGAAGAAAACCTTCGACAACTTCCACAAGAATGGATACAAGGAAATCTGATTGTTGCTCCTGAGTTAAATATCCATGGAACCAAGGGAGTACTAACAGGATTACTGCTCACTGCAAAACAAATGATGGAGCAACCTCTTGAAAAAGTTCGTAAGAATGTGTTGGATGCGGCTGTTTTTCTGCAAAATAACTACAATGTTGATCTCGTACAACTCGGAGCCCTTACAACTTCAGTGACAAGTGGGGGATTATGGCTCATTGACCAGAAAGAATATACAGGCTACGTAAACCATGGAGATAGTTACACTGCATCGATCACTTGTCAGACGGTACATAAAGGATTACAGATGTTCAATAAAAAACCAAAGGATACCTTCCTTGCGATTGTCGGAGCCTATGGGGTTATAGGGGAAGCGGTGTCAAAAATCTTGGTACCTGAGTTCTCAAATACTCTTTTGGTCGGGAGGCGCGAGGAGAAACTAAAAGAACTTGCTCAACAGATAAAAGGCAGATTTGAGACAACAACTGAATTAACAAAAATAAAAGATGCTGATATAGTTGTGACTGCAACAAGCCATCCTACTGCGTTGCTTCATTCCCAGCATCTGAAGAAAAATGCGATTGTTGTCGATGTTTCACAGCCACCAAATGTATCACCAGAGACCTGCCAGAAGCGACCTGATATTTGCCGAATTGATGGAGGATTTGTTGACTTCCCAATTGAATATTATCGACCAATACCTGGTATTCCTAAGGGAAAAAATTTAGCCTGTATCGTTGAAGTTATCATGCAAGCGATGGAGAATGAGCGCAAAAACCATGTTGGATCCATTGATCTGAAACATTTAAAAAAAACAGAGAAATGGGGTAAAAAATATGGTTTTATCCTCAATGAATTAACGAATTTCGGAACAAAAATAATGAAGTGTTAGGTATATGGTGTTAAAAGAATCAAATAGACCTTTGAATAATGATTATGATATCATGATTGTTGGTGGAGGGCCTGCAGGGATTTCTACGTGGTTACATTTACATAAATACGCACCAGATTTAGCATCTAGATGCGTTTTAATTGAAAAAGCAAAATATCCAAGAGATAAGTTATGCGGAGGTGGAGTTGGGGGTTGGAGTGAATTTGTATTAAAGCATCTTGGAGTTACTATTAACAATCCATCATTGTTTATTTCAGACTTAGAATTCAGATTTGGAAAAGAAATTTATACACTTCACCAACCAAACTGTTTTAGAATGGTAAGAAGAATTGAATTTGACAATGAATTAGCTAAAAATGCAATCAATCGTGGCCTCGACTTGCATGAAAACGAAATGTTTCTCGATATGACAAGGAAAAATAACTTCTTGACAGTTAAAACCAATAAAAGAGAATATCATGTAAAGGCTCTTATTGCTGCAGATGGTGCACTGAGTGCAGTTCGACGAAAGATGAAATTACCAAATAAATCCCACCTTGCACCGACACTTGAAATATTTGCTGAAGCTAATTCCCGTTATGATTCTGAGTTCGATGCAAAGAAGATAGTTCTAGATTTTACTCCAATCAAAGAAGGTTTACAAGGATATATATGGCATACACCCTGCATTAAAGATGATAAACCATCCATAGGTCACGGTGTAGTTGATCTTCGTTTCTATCCTGATAAACCACATGCAGAAATGAAGAAAATTTTCAGTCGAGATTTACTCTCCAGAAACATTTGCATAGAACAAAAATCATGGTCCAGTCACCCAATTCGATGGCTCTCAAATGAGGATATTATATCACAACCAAATATTCTCCTGATTGGAGATGCAGCAGGAGTAGAACCAGCTACTGGAGGAGGTATCCATTTTGCTTTATCATATGGGGAAATTGCTACAAATACAATTTTACATGCCTTTCAAATCAATGATTTTTCATTCAAAGATTACAAACATAGATTTCAATCTCATTTAGCTGGAAAATATATGGCAAAATGCTATCGTCTTGCTCAAGGTATGTATGATAATAAATTAAATCCTTTAGATGTAGCACGTGAAGTCTTTACCATTAAACAATAATTTTGTTTTATCAGGTTCTCGTCTAATAATTATCTATTTATCTGTGGATTTTATCATGATAAACTATGTCCAAACACCGCGGTATTGTATGACATATTAGCATAACTTATATTTTTTATTGGTGAATATGTGCCTTCTCCAGCACAAAAAAACATTAAAAAAGGTTTCTCCTTAAAATAATTTAAAATCTCTTTTCTGACCGTGTCCATTTCATAACCCAAAGTTTGTAAGATGGTGCCACATGTCGAAAACAGTCCAAATTCTGGCTGAATGTTATTAAAACATTTTAAATTCTCCGTTATGGCTGATACTAAGCATTTACCGCTTACAGTTAAAACCGAAACTTCGCCAGCCTCTATCATACATGGAGTTACAATAGAATTTTTTAGGATAAAAGGCATTACAACAGGTATATCTCGTTCATGTCTTTTGACAGATATTGGATAATAAAGTATTTGATGAAACATCGTCTCTTCATTTAAAAATCCTTCTGGCCATTCTAATAATCTCAATAATTCAGGAACTGCAAGTTTATCATTTATCTTATGAATAATATGTCCATCCTTACTAAGTTTTGTTACTTCAAACTTAATATTCGTCCTATTCATACCATGTGTTGTACAAACATCAAGATTCATATTTGTTGCCAAACCTAAAGTTGCTATTGAATTTGTTAATATTGTTTTATTAAAAAAAAGATAATTTTTAACTCCTTTGTAATCATCTACAGATGTACCAAGTATCATATAATAGTCAGATAAATCTTTTACAAGTTCCTCGAAAATTTCATCTTCTCTGCCAGGTCCCTTCTGAAATAAATATTGCGACATACCAAAAACTAATGTTACAAATTTACTCATAAATCCAGAGTCAATTACTTTTTTATATCCTTGGCCAGGAATCTTCATAAGTTCTGCACTTGAAACAAAATTTAAGATAAATTTATTTTTATAGTCGGACTTTGCAAATCCTTTTTTTATCATCTCTGCGCATTGTTTTGCAGCTTTTTTAGGATTCCTTTTTGTATTTTTTCCATAGCCTATAACAACATCTAAATCTGGATACGAAACAGCTAAAGCAGTAGCACCCATTGTATAACAATCATAATTATTCATAAAACCAACGACTGTTCCACCGATCAGTGGTGTTCCTTTTGGCAGTACTTCCCATACACCATTTAAAAATTCTTGAAAACCGCCATTTTTCTCATAGTGAATCGTTGAAAATAATAGGAAAAAATCTGGTGGTTGTGAGAGTTGTTTTATTGCTGTTTCTGCAACTTCTCGACCAGCTTCACGTGCATCCCATTTTTCAGTCAAACCAAGCGATGCTTCAACTTGAGATCCTTTTAATTCCATAGATGCTACACCCTATCAATAACCAATGCAACCATATTTGAAGGACTTTTACTATTTAATAGTTCGCTGTTGATTATTGAAATGGATCTTCTATGCATGTTGCACGATTGTTTCTTCTTCCATAATTTTTAATATTTTTCGTCGTGCTTTTTGAAGCTCAACATCATTCAACCCTTTATTTGAGAGTCTAGGAACAACCGCAACTAATGCATTTTCTGTGTCAGGAAATACATATAATAGGACCTCATAACCATGAATTTTATATGTAATCTCTTCAAGCCCTATAGGAGAAATCTCATGTATTGTTACAAATACATTATCCATTGCTCTTTTGATTACATCCCAAACATCCATAATTTCAGGTTTAAAACTATCTGTACCATCACTTGGTAAAACACTATCGATCATACCACGACGACCAACCATACAAGCAAGAATGTCATTAAACTTCATCAAATTATCAAGAACCTTCGCAATAGGGTCATCTTTCATCGCATACCCACCTCTATAGATATACATGAACTAGGGTGTAGAAATAGTTTATGTATAGGAAAAAAACAAGTTCAATCAGATAAATATTATTATATCTTCTCTCTAAATAATTTCCTAGTATATGCTTCTTGATTTATCTCTCTGGCTATTGCAATAAAATAATTTTCAAGTTTCGTAGGACCTGAGCTGATCGGTATAATAACTTCCGTCAATGTTTATGGATAAACGATCTATCAGGGGCCTTATTACTTATCTACGCTGGGATTGGTATGCCTCTGTATTGTTCGCTTTTTTGTTCGTCATCGTTCTTTTTCAATGAATTTGCGTTAATATATAACACTACATTTTTACTCTTGCAATAATGGCATGCTTCAATCTTGTCGTCCCAAGTTAACCATCTTGTATCACAGTCAATACAGTGAACTAGGTTTTTTTGTTTTTCTAATTCTTTGAAATAATCATTTTTTTTCTCCATAAATTCACCACCAATATTTATGATTAGTTAGTTATAGGTTGTTTATCACTGATAGTATTTTAAACTATTGCGATAATATGACATAATGACATTTTCCCAAAGAAAATAACTATATTTTCCTAAAGAAAAAATATGATGAATCTTATCAATAGCTATTAAACATCAAACAAAGATTTATTAGCCAAATACTTATTGATATCTCTGGGTCTTTGGGGAGCATATTATGAAAAACAGATCGTCTTTCATAGATGCATCCTTCCCCCATCGACCCAAAAATTTTTCTTTATCGTAATAATGAACAAAGATAATTTTACATAAGTATTTCGTACATCAATCATATCTTAAACCGTATCTTGTTCGAAACTCTTCAAAATACTTACACTTCTTTTAGGAAAATTATATGTTTTACGGATGTTAAACATCACAAGTGGTGAGAATTTCACAATGGTCTGTGTGGATTTCTTCTTCAGACTATCCAGCTATTATTGATTTGCATTACTATACCATTGTTGGTTACCGTACATTGATGCAAAGAGACGATCCAATGGTGAACCCATAGTGAGTGTATACCCTGATTGATAGAAATCAAACTCATAGAGATTAGCGACCGTGCCTGATCCTCTGACATGGAATGCGATTCGAGCGGCGGTCACTATGCGGGGGCTGAATGATATCTCATAATAACTTGAAAAAGATCCTGCTGAGTAGACATTCTGCCAACTACCGCCACTATACACATCGACCGCTACTTGGTAACAGTAAGTTGAATGGTACCATGCCCAGAACCGTATTTTATTTGTTACAATAGGCCCTGGCGCTGTAAGCTCAAG
>CAIYYQ010000005.1 GCA_903930505.1 Methanobacteriota archaeon | reverse complement strand
TTCTCCGAGATCTATTCGAATGAGTACCTTATTTTCACAGCGTTTATATTCCATGAAGGAGCAAGCATCAACAGCCTCTATTTAAACATTATTTTTTTATTGAAGATGATACCCTTTTTGGATGGGTATTTTTAAATAAACGGTCTGTTATGTTCTGTTGATGAAAGTACCTATCCTCCAAGTGGCTCTTGATCTTCTTGATGGATCTCGAGCGTTGTCGATCGCCAAGGCAGCGGTGAACAGTGGAGCAGACTGGCTTGAAGCTGGAACACCGCTCATTAAAAGCGAAGGAATGGAGATTGTAAGACAATTTAAGAGAACATTTCCAAGTACAGTTATTGTCGCAGACATGAAAACAATGGATGTTGGTGCACTTGAGACGGAGATGGCAGCAAAAGCAGGAGCAGATATCGTTTGTATCCTTGCTGTATCAGATGACAGTACCATTATAGATGCAGTGAAATCTGCACGAAAATATGGTTCAAAAATTATGGTGGATCTCATCGGTGTACATGACACAATCGAGCGTGCAAAACAACTGGAGAATCTTGGCGTTGATTATTTCTGTATTCACATCGGTATAGATGAACAGATGATTGGGAAAAAACCATTTGAAATTCTTTCATCTCTTGTGAAAACAACGAATCTTCCGATTGCGGTCGCTGGAGGATTGAACAGTGAAACCGTTGCAGATGTCGTAAACGCTGGTGCTTCAATTGTGATTGTTGGTGGTGCGATTACAAAGGCAAAGGATGTGACTGCAGCTACAATACAACTTAAAAAAGCAATCAATGAGCGAAAATCAATTCCAACAGTTTTGCTCAAAAAATATGGAAAAACCGAGTTGTATGAGGCGTTTTCAAAGGTATCAACACCAAATATCTCAGATGCATTGCATAAGAAAGGTGCGATGCAGGGGATTCGGCCAATAAAACTTGGTTTTCATATGGTTGGACGTGCGCTCACTGTTCGAACAATGGACGGAGATTGGGCGAAACCCATTGAGGCAATTGACAAAGCAGAAAACGGTTGGGTTGTTGTAGTCGATGTGAACGGTGGACCGACTGCGGTGTGGGGTGAGCTTGCAACCCATAGTGCGAAACAACGAGGTCTTGCTGGTGTCGTGATTGATGGTGCAGTTCGTGATCTTGACGATATTATCAGACTTGAGTTCCCTGTTTTTAGCAGACATATTGCGCCGAATGCTGGGGAGCCAAAAGGGTTTGGAGAGATCGGTGCGGAGATCAACTGCGGTGGTCAAGTGGTGAGATCTGGCGACTGGGTTATCGGGGATGATTCTGGTGTTGTGGTGGTTCCTCAGGAGATTGCGCAGGAGATTGCGAACCGGGCGCTTGATGTGAAAGAGCAGGAGAACCGGATTCGTGAAGAAATCAAGCAGGGTGGATCTCTCGGTAAGGTTTTACATGTAAAAAAATGGGAGAAAATCGTTGGATGAATACAATCATTTTTTTTACTGATTTAGATAAACTTCATGATGCATTAGCGTATTTTTCTCTTAGTGGTTTTACCGCAAAAAAAATTCCGGTAAAGCTGCATATGGGTGAGATCAATAATAAATGGTTTCCGAAACCAGATTTTGTGAAACATGTTATAGATGAATTACTTCAGGTGAAGGCAGATCCGTTTCTTTTTGATACTACGGTTGCGTATCCGGGTTTGCGTCATTCGAGAACCGGGTATGAAAAAGTTGCGAAACTGCATGGGTTCACAATGCAGAATGTTGGTTGTGAAGTAGTGATTGATGATACTGGTGTACCCATAACGGTTGAGGGGCGTACATTTGATGTTGCCAGTCATCTCGCATGTGCAACGCATGTGTTTGCGATTTCGCATGTGAAAGGCCATATTCAGACGGGGATGGGTGGTGCAATCAAGAATTTCGGGATGGGTGGGGTTACGAAAGAAACCAAGATTCGGATTCATCAGGGCAGTAGGCCCGTGTATCAGAAGGATGCATGTACTTTTTGTGGTGCGTGTGCTGAGGTGTGTCCTTTTGATGCGATCACGGTTCAAAAAGATTCCTGGAACCATAGTTCACGTGCATGTTTTGGGTGTGGGGTGTGCGTTGATGCGTGTAAGAATTCTGCGATGACATATCAGGACGCGGATATACAGTATCTATTGGCATGTGCAGCATATGCCTGTGTGAAAGATAAATCTGTGTTGTATCTTAATGAGTTGAAACGTATTGTGAAAAAATGTGATTGTGACCCCTCTATGAATCCTGTTATTTGTCCTGATATCGGATATGTACTTGGTATTGATCCTGTTGCAGTTGACAAAGCATCATTGGATCTTATCAATGATATAAAAGAAAATGTGTTTGAGAAAGAAAATGGGGTTAGCCCGTTAAAACAAATAAAATATGGTGAGGAGATCGGGTTAGGATCCTCCTCGTACCAGTTGATTGAGTTATAGTTTTTTTTTATTTTATGATAGGTCCACCGATAGGTACCACAGTTTTGCCATAGGTTTCGTTGATGACTTCCGCCATCGCAAGGTAGATTGCACTGAGTCCGCAGATGATTCCTTCGTAGCCTGCAAGCTTTGTAATCATGGAGTTTCCAGTGAAATGACCAAGTGCGAGTAGTCCAAAGAGGATTGTCAGTGATAGAAACACAAATTGAAGTGCGGTGTTTTTCTTGAGAGTAGAGATGAACATTAGGAATGTGAACAACCCCCACATCATGAGATACGCACCCATTGCGGTATCGTTTGGTCCACTGAATCCAGGAATGAGTTTGGGGATAACCAAAAGACCAACTAGGGTCAGCCAGAACGCTCCATAGGATGTGAATGCAGTAAGCCCAAAGGTGTTACCTTTTTTATATTCTAGTGCCCCTGCAATGATTTGTGCGAGACCACCATAGAATATCCCCATCGCAAGAATCATGGTATCCAACGGGATAAATCCTGCGTTATGGATGTTTAACAGCACGGTCGTCATTCCAAAGCCCATTAAACCCAGTGGTGCCGGGTTTGCTAGTACTCCATTCATTTTTTCAGCCATAGGTAAATCACGGTGTCGGTGAATAGTCCAGATATTTAAAAATCTATCGCGAACTAGTGGTTATGATCGGAAAATGACGACAAAACCCGTGAGGACCATGAGGAGCATAAAGACTATCGCAAGGATTTTGATCATCCAACTTCTCATTGTTTTTTTATTTATTTTCATGTTTTCACCGGGGAATATTCAAGATAGAAATGCTCAAATGAAAGAATCATCGTATCCTTTTTTCCTTTCAGCATGACATTTCGTTTAATCTGGATATATCCGTCTTTTAATAACCCTTCTTTTGTCGGAGAATTCAAACCAAGGATCTCTGAAACACGTATTTCTCCGTCTTTTTCGATCTTTTTTATCATATCATTTTGATGGGTTTTAATCCAGTTGATAATCGTTTGACTTTCTTGTTTGAATCGTGGTCCGAGTTTTGCTGGAACTGGTGTGATTTCCGTGATACGTTCCTCCACCGGAGGTTTTCCTATGATGAATTGGTGAGAATCTGGGTATTTCAACGTTGATTTAATGATTGATCCACTCGGCATAAAACTCGTAATGATGTCTTTTGAGGCGTAGGTTGCCTGTGTGCTCATGGGTGCATTCAACGCCATTCCTTGTTCGCTTTTCCATGCGCGAACTTGAGAAATATAATTTTTTACGAGTTCTCCTGCTTGTTCTTTTTCTTCATTAATCAAGATTGGTTCTGGCCACGCTGAGATATGAATACTTGTTTCTTCTTCAAAATTTTTATAACAAATATGATATATCTCCTCTGTAATGTGAGGGAAAAACGGGGCAAATAATTTCAATATCCCCAAACCAACTGTATACAATGTATATCGTATACTGTCAGCATGTTCTTTGTGGTAAAGCGGTGCTTTCACCATCTCAAGATAATGATCCGCAAGTTCATGCCAGAGGAAATATTCGATTTCTTTCATTGCCTGTGAATATTCGAAACGATCCATAAGATCCGTAACATTTTTCACAAGTTTACTGTATTTTGTAAGCATCCACTGGTCAATGTCAAGAAAATGTTTTGGTTTAGCAGGTTTTTTTCCTTCAGTGATTATTCCGATGAATTGATGTACATTCCAAAGCTTTCTAAGAAGTTTCACGCCGCGGACCACATCTTTTTTCCGATAGGGGTTATCCTCGCCAAGGGCACAACTTGCAGCATAACATCGAAACGCATCCGTACCAAACTCATCAATTACCACTAAAGGATCGATAACGTTTCCTTGGCTTGCATGCATCGGCGTCCCATCTTCAGAGAGGATAAATCCGCCCATCATAATGTTGTCAAAGGGTTTCTGATCAGTAAGCAATGTGCAACGAAGAATCGTGTAAAACGCCCAGGTTCGAATAATATCATGAGCTTGCGGGCGAACCGACATAGGATACAATTTCTTGAATTGTTTATCATCTCGATGCCAGAATGTATTATACAAAGGTGAAATTGAGGAATCCATCCAGGTGTCAAACACATCTTCGCAGCCTTTCAACGATCCACCGCATTTTGGACATGTTTCAACAGATGGTTTATCAATGGTGGGATCAACATAACAGTCCTCTATTCGTGCTAGTACAACTTCCCCGCATTTCGTACATTCCCACAGTGGTATTGGTGTTGCAAAATATCGTTGTCTGCTGAGCACCCAGTCCCATTGAAGGGAGTTCACCCAGTCTTCCAGACGGATTTTCATGAACTGTGGATACCAGTTCATTGCGTTGCTTGCATCAAGAACCATTTGTTTAAACGGAATTGTTTTCAAAAACCATTGTTTTGCGTTGATGAACTCCGCTGTGGTTTTACAGCGCCAGCAGACACCAACCTTCTGATCAAGCGGTTCTTGTTTGATGAGAAGACTATTTTTTTGAAGATCTTCAATTACTGATTTTCGTGCATCTTCGATTTTCATCCCCGCGTATTTCTTGAGGAGCGGAGTCATTTTTCCTTCTTCATTGATGCTCATTTCTATTGGGAGTTTATATTTGAACACCCAGTTGAGATCTTCTTTGTCGCCGACTGTGCATATCATCACGATACCGGTTCCAAACTCCGGGTCAACCGCGTCGTCTTCAACGATTTTTACCTCTTTTTCAAACAAGGGGACCTTCACGGTTTGATCGACAAGCCATGAAGCTCGTTCGTCAGTTGGGTGAACTGCAACAATTTGACATGACGGAAGCATTTCAGGTCTTGTTGTAGCAATCTCAACATATGTTCCTTGTTTATCTTTTCCTATGCCATGGTATTTGAGGATCTGTTCTGCTGGTGTTTTTGTGAAATAAAATTTGATCGTGTTAAGTTTTGTTTTACGGTCTGCATAGACGATTTCAGCATCTGCCATTGCGGTCATGCATCGTGGGCACCAGTTCACCGGAAATTTTCCTTTATAAATAAGGCCTTTTTTGTAGAGTTCAATAAATGATATCTGGGTGATGCGTCGGTAGTATTCTGCATCGGTTTGATAGTAGATTGAGGAATCCATGCTTTCCCCAAGTCTGATGAACTGATTCGTCATGGTCGCTATGTTTTCTTGTGCGAACTGGGAGCAGAGTTTGATGAATTCATGACGATCAATATCTTTTCTGGTGATGTTCAGTTTTCGTTCTACTCGTTCCTCAATGGGTATACCATTTACATCAAAACATAATGGGAAGAAAACGTTGTATCCTCGCATGCGTTTGTATCTGGCTGTGAAATCTATATGCGTATAATGTACGGCATGGCCTGCATGTAAAGGTCCCGAGGCGTATCTAGGTGGGACGTCGATGCTGTATGGTTTTTTCTTGCTTTTAAAATCGAAATGGTAGATATTCATTTCTTGCCATTGTTTCTGCCATTTTGGTTCTAAAGTTTTTTGGTCATATTCTGACATAATAATCCTTTAAAGAGTAACGCAAGAAGGCCAAAGTAACTTTCTACTTATTAACCTTATGATTAAAGTAATTTTCCTATAGAACGACGCTAATTAAAATCAAGCAGAAATAAAAATTTTCATAAAAAGTGCATGGGAAGTGATACCAACTCCAAGTTTAAATCTCATATTTATTAAAAGATTTACCTCTAATGATTATAAAAGCTCCCGTCGGGAATACTTGTCAATGCTAAAGTGCTCCAAGGGGAAGAGCTTTTAGCCATTAACAATAGTGCTCGCCAAGGGATTTGGTTACCAAATCTTCAAAGCCCCCATTACCGAAAGCCGCTGGAGGGATTACAGAGCATAAGCAGGAAGTTCGCAGGAAAAAAACTGTTTAAAATTCTTTAAAATTTACCAGAATTTAATCCCCCAGAATCTGATAGCCATAATAACTCCTATAACAATGATAATAATACCAAAGATTCTCTGCATCCATTTACCCGCAGATACATATTTGTTCCCAAGTTTTCCACGTATGCTACTTGTAGCAGTACATAATGGGATGATTGGTACCCCGTGACCTAAACCAAAGACAAACAACAATAGTCCACCCATGATAATCGAAATTTTTTGAGTAAGCGTCAGGATAAAGACCGGCATCATCAACGACAGGGCACATGGTGCCCATCCAATCGAAAACAAGATGCCTAAAAAGAACGCACCAAGATAAATTGATTTTTTGCTTATTTTCAAAAATATCCCTTGTCCTTTTTCTATAAATCTTGAACTTGTTCCTTTTTCAGATTTCTTCTTTATTAACTCACTAAACGGCTTGAAGATATTGATACCCAGAATAACAAGAATAATCCCTGCGATAAGGTAAAACACAGTTGATGCTTCAAGAAAAACACCGATGGATGAGATGATCATTCCGAACACAAAAAATACAAGAGACATACCCAGAGTAAAGATAATTCCTATCCATAATCCTTGGAAGGAATATTTCTTGGATTCCTTTTCAGAATTCTTCTGCAAGGAGCCAACATATGAAATCATAGCAATCAAAAGTGCAATCGAACACGGAGTCACTGAAGTCAGAATACCTAAGAGAAAAATACCGGCGAAGGTTAACTCTTCATCCTCTAAATTTTCATCAGATCCTTTCCATGTTCCATTTACAATTGATTTTGCATCTCCTGCAAGTGATTCAGCAGTTTGAATCCCATCAATTGATCCCTTTCCCATACAATATACATGGTAGACTCCGACAATACTTTGATTAGTATCGATGAGGACAAGGGATGGATTAGAAAACGCTTCATCAATAGACCAATATTTTTGATACAATCCCGCTATGGGAAAAGGGGTGAAATCCTCCACCCAATGCCATGAGATATTCGCCCCAAAATTATTGACCGACATTTCGTATCCACTGATTGAATAAGAATTTTTTCTGATGTTAATCGTAATGATGCTAACGTTATCAGATGATTTGGCGAGTTTTTCAAGTTCATGGATTTGCCCTTCCATTTCTTCAAGACATTCAACACAGAGAGGATTTTCTACTCCTGTGAAATGCAGGATGACCACTTTTCCTTGGTAATCATGCAACGAAAATTCTACGCCATTTTGGTCAGTAGCAGTGAAATCAGGTGCTTTTATCACATCGTTGGCGCCTGCAGCTGCTAACAAAGTTGGAAATAAAAAAACAAGAATAAGAAGGATAAATATTAAACGTCTCATTATTAATCCTCACTGTTTGTATGGTAATAATATATAGTATCCTTGATCCAGGTTTCCATGTCGGCATTAGCAACGTCTCCTTCCCAGCTATGCCAACCAATTTTTACTTCTCCTCCATCTTTTAAAAGGGTAAAAACACCTGTAAATGCTATATAGCTTGGTGGCCCATTTGCATCATAATAGAACGCTTCATTAAATTTCTTTAAAATATCTTCTGTAGCAACTCCATAACCCTCAAAAGGGTTATCAAGGTCGTAAAATACTGCGTCTTCTCCATATGTTTCTCTAAGAGCTTTAACACGGTCTGCCTGTGGTGTACATGCTGCGCACCCTGTTTTATGGCATACAAAAACTACTGGTTTTTCTTTTAAGTCTTCTGTAATCCATGTTAGATGATTAACACCTTGACCCGCAGAAGGGCCACCAACAGGAAAATTAATCCAGAAATTGTCAGATCCTGTTCCAACAGAATAGGCTGGTGTATAATCATCAAGCCATTGGGAGTTATTTGAATCTCCACTATTATTTGAACCATCTGGTGACGCTGATAAAATAAAAAACGCAGCTCCAACAATGATCACGAATATCACTAAAATAATAGCAATAGTTCCAAAAGAAAGATTCATTGATTTTTTTTGTTTTAGTTTTTTTTCAGGTAAAACATTAATAGAGGATTCGTCAAAATCTTCTATTTTTTTATCATGAACATGCATCATATGAGTCGCGATATGATCTTTTTTAAGCTTTGTTTTACATTCAGGGCAAATAACCCACATATCCTCATTTTCTTTACTCATTTTTTCACCTCAAAGAAACATTAGTTTTTTTTTCATCAGTCAATTACTTCTTTTGGAGCAGTTTTTTAATTTCATTAGGACTAGGAACGTGCCCAACAATCTTAGCTTGTCCGTCGATAAACACAGCAGGGGTCATCATCACCCCACGGTTAACGATCTCCTGAAGATCATCTATTTTGACAATCTCTGCTTGTATTCCCAGTTCGTCAACAGCTTTTCTCACATTTTTCTCAGTTGCCTTGCATTTGGGACAACCTATCCCCAAGATTTCTATTTTCATTTTATTTTACCTCTTTATCCTATAATGAGATTAAACAAATACCCTGTGAAGATAATCCCTATTCCCACGATCACTGCAAATATGATAATGAGTTTTACTTTCATCACTTTCCTTAAAATCATGAATTCCGGTAAGGATAGTCCTGTCACTGCCATCATAAAAGCAAGAGTTGTTCCCATGCTTACGCCTTTTTCAGTCAGTGCACTCACTAACGGTATTATTCCTGCTGCGTTGGAATACAAAGGAATGCCGATTACCGTTGCGAGAGGCACCGCATACCATTTGTCTGCACCAGCATATTGCGCAAGGAAATCCATTGGAACGTAGCCATGGATCCATGCCCCTATACCAATGCCGATAATGACGTAAATCCATACTTTTTTTAAGATATCGAGGACATATGTTTTTGAGTAGTCAATCCGTTCTTTAAATTCCATCTCTTTTATTTCCAGTTCTGCCGTTGCCTTATTTTTATAGACAAATTCTTCGACAAGATTCTCTACTTTTAATTTCCCTATAAGGATTCCCGCGAATATTGCTATGATTATTCCACTTATCATGTAAAGGAGAGCAACCTGCCAGCCGAACATTCCGAATAATAAAACCAATGCAACCTCATTTATCATCGGAGAAGCCACCAGGAAAGAAAATGTGACACCTAACGGTACACCGACTTCGACAAACCCAAGGAAAAGAGGGACTGCACTGCATGAACAAAACGGAGTAATGACGCCAAGAAATGAAGCTAAAACATTCCCAACATATTCATTCTGACGGGACAGAATCTTTCGTACCTTCTCCGGCGGAAGATAGGTTCTTATGAACGACACGATAAATATGATGATTGAAAGAAGTATGAATATCTTGATGACGTCATAGATGAAAAAATTCACTGCGTTTGCCAGCAATGAACCCTTCGGTATGGAAAATATTGAATACGTAAGCCAGTCTGCGAATACTTGGATCGGATAAAATATATCCATATTACGCTCCTTTAGTACTTAGCATCTTTTTTCTTGTTCTCAGCGCTATCCATACTATCGTAAGCATGACTGGAAT
>CAIYYQ010000004.1 GCA_903930505.1 Methanobacteriota archaeon | reverse complement strand
TCCTTTTGTTACATCTCTAATTGATTGTAGTAGTGGATGCTTAATTTTTTCAGATGAAAGTTTCTCTAAGCGATCTACTCTGAAGTATATTGGTGGGTGGGGATCTAAGCCTAGCCATTCTTGTATGCGGTATGATGGTGTTCGTTCGAATAGTAGTCGTTGGAAACCGATTTTTTCAAGTGAGCCAGCTAAAATCTGTGGTGTCCCAACCACTATGGCGGAGACTAAATCGGCTCTGGCTTCAAAGAATTTTGCTATGAAGAATATTACAACCATGACAGCCCAGAAGTAAACAAAGAACAGGAAAGTCGAGAAAATCAAGGGGAAAAGTGGAAATAACACGTAGAACCTGAAGAGAAACTCTGCGGAAACCAACCCGTACAGGATGAGCGGGTCTCTGCCTTTAAGGTGGCCGAACTCGTGGCCTAGAACGCTGAGAATCTCGTTTTCATCAAGCTGAACAAGAAGCCCAGTTGTTATCAAAACCAACCCGCGACTCGGACTTGCCCCTGATGTCGCTGCGTTTGGAACCATAGTGTTTGAAACAACAATTTTAGGCATTGGAAAACGGAACCTGTCAGCGATATTTTTTACAAGCTCGTAAACGTTAACTTTTTTAGCCTTCAAATTTTCCAGCTGACATGGGACACCATGTTTGAGGAAGATTTTTTGGGCTTCTTCAGGATCAACTTCGCCTTGTTTAGCTAGTATTTCGTCGTAAATTTCTTTTTTTATGGCTAAAAGTTGGTCTCGGGAATACTTTTTTTTGAAATCGTTTTCTTCGCTTATTTAAATAATTGTTTTCTACATGTGAGACTAACTGGAATTTGGATATATTTTACCTTTTTCTTTTTGGGAGCGTTAAGGACAACAGCTGTTAGGTCTGATTTTGGTGACAAATCAATCTTGTCAAATTCGACAACCAGTTTGGTTTGTTCTTTTTTAGAATTTTGATATTTAATCAACCTAACCATTTGATTCAGATAAGACGGTTTTTCTGACCACAATATTTCTTTAATTTGATTTTTTGTGAAAATGTTTCGATGTTGCATTAATCGGGTTTTGATAAACAAGTAAATGTGTTGGTCAATCGGTCCAATTGGGTTGTTTTGCTTGCGTTTCGTGTACTCGACGTGAATAAAATCTGCAAGTTGATCGACATATACGTCTTGTTGTTCAAATATCGGAATGTAAGTTGGGAACAGTTTTTTTAGATTGTCAATTGTTTCAGATGCGTTTTCTGTTTTAAGCTGCAAATATCTGAACGGAATGCTCTGCTCATTGTTGCGAACCTGAAATAATTTTCCGTATTCAGAATTGATAACTCGATATTGCGACCCGTTTCGATGAACCAACAACAAACCCTGATATGCGAACGGATAAGTCATTTCTTTCACACAATTAAACACACAATCAACTGTCTCAAATTTAACATTCGGAACAGGAAGCGGATCAATATCGACACTTAGGACCGGGTCATTTGTCCCAACCAAATACACCTTCTTTCCATCACCAACTTCGCACACAAAACGAGTGTTCGCATCAGCCATTACCATGAACGTATAGTGGCATCGCAAGTTTAATCGATTAATCAACTGTTGCAAAGTCAATCCGTAACTGTCTTGCAACCCGCTTTCGAACAATATCTTAAAAGATTTGTCAGATCCCCACTTTGAACGATTCGCGTCTAACTTGCGATGGGTTGAAACGTACCACTTGTTATGGTAAAAAATGCGAATGATGGTACCTTCAAAAGAGTAGCCAACGGTCATATCGTTGAAAT
>CAIYYQ010000003.1 GCA_903930505.1 Methanobacteriota archaeon | reverse complement strand
ATACGTCCCATTAATTGTAAACCACGTAACCAAAATCCCAGAACCATGAACTGGCTGATCTACCGCTGACAAACTAAAAACCGTAGACAAAGTCACATTACAACCAGTAGCACCACCACCAGGATGAACCGGCTCAGCAATACTCAAACCAGTCACCGGTGGAGAATCATCAACCCAAATAGTTACATTGTGCGTTGTTTCAACATTGGTAGCAGTATCGTTGGCATAGTATTCTACATAGTTTTTGCCTTCTTGGGAGAGAGAAAAAGTACGATTGGTATTAGCTGCACCATCTGACCAAGATGACCAAACGCCGCTGTTCCAGATTCTATAATGGATATAAAATTGACCGATATTATCGGTACTATTCAGGTATAAAATCGTACTCGTTGTCACATTGGAATTATTTGTTTCTCCATCAGGATGGACTGGCTCTCCTATTTGCAACGATGTTACCGGTGGATCATTGTCTGTAACAGTAACAGAATGAGGACCAGATGAATTATAATTTCCTGAGGTATCGTTTACCCAGATGGTATAGACAAGATCATCGATGCTATATTCATCCAGTGCTGGTATCGTTTTTTCAAAAAAGAATCCGTCACTGTTATTGCCACCAGTGTTAGTCATCGTATTGTTGACACCGACGAAACCATCGTGTGTTCCATGTGTCCAATTTACCTTTACCGTGAGTTCATTGCCGGAATCAACATATTCACCTATTGTGACATTGATGGTAAATGGATCGCCAGTGGTTCCTGAAGTATCAGAATGATTGGCAATGAACCAAGGTTTATCCTCAATGGTGAGATTAAGTTGACTGTATGGTAAACTGAATGTAGGAACAGGATTTGGGGTGGCGTTGAATGATCCGATATAAAAGTAGATTGGGTAACCATTTCTCCCAATTTCAGTATCATTTACATGAAATTCATGTCCGGTGTATAAAGTCCCGTATCCGCCGTTTTCGATAGCCTGGGTAAAATTCTCGTTACCACTAGGATCAATAATCATTGCTCGAACGATGATACCATCATGTATTGACTTGCTGGTGTTGTCTTGTGTAGTTCCGAAAAAAATTTCGGGGACGGGAGGGGTTGCTGTAACTGGTTCAATAAAAATATTTGCAGTAAGAACAGCGAATAAAAAAAGGAGTACAGTTATTAAGATCACTTGATTTAGCTTCATTTGTTTTTTCATTTTTTCACCTTTTTACGAAGTATCAAGACTATAAAACCAATGCAGATTATCAAACCCAAGAGGACAATAAGACCAAATATCAAGGTGTTGTCGTTTGCAGTTGTGTTTTCTTGATAAGAAGAAAGAACCCCATTATTAGGATTATATATGTATTCTACGACACCGTCACTATCATCATCAATCAAATACATACCATCAGCAGTGACATTGAGAGAAGTAAATATGTTGCTCGTCGTATTATAAAAAATATCAGGTATGTGATCGTTGTTAATATCGACGAGATAATCAACAGTATCTCCAATATGAATCAAAATATTATATGTTGGTATTGTGCTGTTTGTTCCCATTCTACTCTCGACATCATTTGTTAACCCGTCGTTATCAATATCTGTATCGACACTGTCTGGTATATGATCATTGTCCATATCCGGGGGATAATCTGTTGAATTATTTGGATCAGTACCATAGGTTATCTCCTCGTCGTTTCCCCAGCTATCATTATCACTATCAAACATGATATGGATTGTTGTTTCATTGATACCGAAGAGACTATTGTTATCAGTGACTTTCAACGTAACAGTGTACACACCATAATCATTGTATATATGAGAAACAACAACACCACTTCCCATTGATCCATCCCCAAAATTCCATGAATAACTGGTGATATTTCCATCAGGATCATAACTTTCTGAGGCATTAAATATCATTGTTTTATTAACAAAACCATAGAAAAAGACATTGATAATGGCAACAGGAGGTTTTTTTTCTATCTCAATATTTCCATTATTAGAAGGCGGTACGGTAGTACCATCTCCATGATGCTCTGGAGGAATTTCTTCGTTCACGGTAAGATTAAGCTGAATTGACCCTGGGTTGAAAACAACGGTCTGCCCTGTATCGATACCATCGACAAAAAAATGTATAGTTTTTCCGACATTGTCATTATTTGGGTCTTCTACATAAAAAGGAGTATAATATCCATAGGTTCCATTCACAACAGTTGTTGTGTAATTTTCTCCATCAACTACCGCCTGAACAATAGTGTTATTCGGTAAACTATTGCCATTTGTATCCTTTGCCGTTCCATAAAAGCGATGAGGAACACCAGGTATCGGCGGCGTATCAGCAGAAGCAACGCTAGAAAGAAGGAGAAGCATCCCTAGGATGAGAGATAACCGTACAGTCTGAGTTTTATACATCACGTGACCTCCTTACTTGAAATCTTAAGGTATCTTGTTCTTTAATGAGATAAAAGAAAAAGATAAAGAGAGAGGATTAGCTGCTTGTGTAGTAGGTGGTAACACTGTCACTTATCCACAACCAGTAGCCTTTTCCCGGCTCCATGTTGTAACTCGAGCTGCCGTAAATATTGATGAATCCTCCTGTACTTGATTGACCGTAGAGGATTTCCCCTGTTGCTGAAAGAACAGAGTTCAGGCTCATAAGTCCGCCGCTCGTATCTGCTGTTTGGTTGTATGTTTTCCAATGTCCGATAAGGTTCCATGCAGGTCCGACAACTTGAACTGTTGGTGGTATGCCATTTGGTGGATCCCTAGTGAGATTATAGTTTCCAACAAGCGTATCCGCTGCGGTCATCTTGAACCAATAACCATGCCCTGGCTGCAGAATTGTTAACTCACCACCGTAATTAGGAATATACGATGTCCATCCTGATGTTGTATCATACCCATAGACAATTACGATACTTGATTCTATATCGATGAGAAAATCGTCGATGGGGACTTGTGATACATAACCAGGTATAGAAACAAGGTTCCAACCAGTTCGTAATGCTATTCTGTAGGTGTTGATTGTGATTGTACCTGAAGTAACAGAATTGCTTGCAAGATCATCAAGAGATCCAATGATATTCACAGTGGGTGAATCACCAGTTGGCAGGAGATCACTTAATTTTATTGTGGTTCTATTGCCGCTTGTGTTTTGAATTGACGTTATTGTTATGCTGGGGGCACTGATACTGCTGATACTGAAATCACCTGTAGCAATGGTTGAATTAAGTACATCTTCACTGAAAACAACATCGATATACGTGTTTGCATTTCCATTATAATCAGCGTCAAGTACTGCATAGACAAGAGACGGTGGTGTGCTATCGGTAAGTGTCACCTCAGCACTTGTTACTGCAGGGTTTGTTCCATCGGTGATACTGTCATCGTTGTTTGTATACTGTACCGTAGTCGTGCTTAACGTAGTTGTATTCACTGGCGCACCGGTTACAACGATTCGAACATCCGTGGTGGATAATGTTCCTGAGGATACGCTCAACGAATGTGGATTTGTTGGGAAACTCCAGTCACCAGACTCAAATGCTGACGATCCGCTGATATCTTCAGACCAGGTAACATCGACTCTATCAATCGTACCGTCTGAATTCATGTCTTTATATTTTGCTATAGTAATCACAGGAGAAGCACCATCAGCAACAGTCAAAGCAGTAAAATCAGCTAACTCATTCCCAGCAGCATCCTGCAAACTACCAGCACTCTTCGCATACGTAATCTTAGGAGCAACTGCACCACCAGTTATACCAGCAGTACCATTAAAATCTGTTTCCGCACTCGCATCCTTCCACCGAATAACACCAGCAGAAGACTTAGTAAGATCAGCATCAGCAGCACCACCACCCTTCACCAAATTAATAGTACCCGCAGTATCCACCGTCCAATCAGCAACTTTAAACGTCGTAACAGTAAGATCCTCAGAAAGAGTCACCTCAACAGCATCAACCTTCCCGTTACTAATCATATCCTTATACGTCGCAGAGACTGCAATTGGAGCAGCACCATCAACAAAAGACGCCTGCGTCTGAGCACCAAGAACCGCATTCGTATTAGTCCCATCAGTCAACGAAAACGAAGCCTGCGTACTTATCGCAAGACCCACACTGTTCGTATCAACCGCAGACGACTCAGTCCCCAAATCAACATCAACACTAGAAACCGCCCCACCAATCAAATCAGCCCCAGCACCAAACGCAGCAGCAGTAAAATCACCAACATTTGTCAAACT
>CAIYYQ010000002.1 GCA_903930505.1 Methanobacteriota archaeon | reverse complement strand
GTGCAAAGAAACGATACAGAATATGATTTTGATGTGGCCCTCATGATGGATATGGATAATAATGCGCTTGTTACCAAGGGTCTTATTGGGATGCCACCTAATACATATTTTAAACATCCAAGCAAAGAAGCATTGGAAGCCATTATGGATGCTATTGAAAAAGATTCAACTGATGTTTCTGGTAAAGAGCGTCCAGTATACAAGAGCACAGAAGAAGTCTTAAAGGAAAAGAAAGCCGCGATTGTAGAACTTGTTAAAAATCTTGGCGGAAGTAAGAATGTAAAAATAGTTCGTCTATTCGAAGAAATGAAACTTGAATTACTTCCAAAAGCAGTTAATGCTTTGACAGACGCAGAGGTAATTGGCAAATTATATTCTGAGATGGAAAAAATTGAAAAGGAGAGTAAATAATGATTTGGTTTTCACCCACAACGAAAGTGACAATCTGGAAAGTTGAAGGAAAAGGTAAATATAGTGAAGTCACATTTTCATCTTCTCGTAAGGAACAAGGAGAAAGCGGAGGGTGGCTAAACTCAAATTGGTCTTTTGTACGTTTTGTTGGTAAAGCTCACACCAAAGCAAATGAACTTCAAGCAAAAGATCGCATTGTGCTTACCAAGGCCGCTATGACAAAAGAATCATATGAGAAGGATGGCGAGAAACAATATCCCAAGAATCCCGCCATGGTGGTTTTTGATTTTGAAATGGCAGATGCTCCCGCTGGGCATAATCCGGATGTTCCTCCGCAAGTGGCAGAGGATGAGATTCCTTTTTAATCTAAAAGAAAGGAACAATAAATAAAAGAGGGCAGTAGAATAAAATCTACTGCCCAAAATTTTAGAAATAATTTGGAGAAACATTGATGCTAATCCCGCGAGAATTGATTTTAGAAGCCAAAGAAAAATTGGGAGAAAATGCGGCAATTTTTATTAATGAAAAAATGGAATTGGAGAATTGGGATGAAAAAAATCTAAAAGCTAGTTGTCCCCTACAATCTACAACAGATAATACGCCATCATTTATCTGGAATTCTAAGGATAATTGTTTTCATTGTTTTTCCTGCGGAAGAAATTTTGGTATTTTAGATTATTATATTGAAATAGAAAAATTATCTTTTCTAGATGCTTGTTCTCGACTTTTTGACCAAACTGGAATTTCATTTCATTTTGGTGAAAAGGGCATTAGGGTTGATAGGGATTACAAATATCCTCATCATGAACAGTCCGAAAATAGAAATAAGGTAGAAAGTTATCTTGGATTACGAGGACTTTCAAAAGAAACACTTAATTATGCTGATGTTCAACAAGATGAAAACGGAAATATTGTTTTTCATTATTATGATTTGAATGATGTTTTGTGTGTTGTAAAATATAGGCTTTCCAGAAAATTTGATAAAAAAATTGATAAGAATAAAATGTGGGCACAATCTGGTGCAGATAATACCCGTCCACTTTTATATTTAATGAATAAAATTGATATAACCAAACCCCTGCTTATTTGTGAGGGAGAAATTGATTCTCTTTCTGCTATTGAAGCAGGTTATCGCAATTCTGTAAGTGTTCCTTTTGGAGCAGATAATACAAAATGGATTGAAGAATCTTGGGATTGGTTAAATCAATTTGAATTCATTGTCGTCTGGGGGGATAACGATAAATCCGGAATTGAAATGCGAAAAGAGGTTTGTTCGCGTCTTGGAACTTGGCGAACTAAATTTGTTGATCTCCCTCAAAAAGTACAAAAGGATGAAAAAGAATTTCAAGTAAAGGATATTAATGAAGCACTATTCTATTTGGGAAAAGAAGCAGTTTTGGAATATATTAAAAATGCTCAAGATGCGCCGGTTCCTAATGTAATAGATTTAGTTGATGCGGATGATTTTGATATTGAAACAGCGCCGGGGCTTTATACTGGATTGAAAAGTGTTGATGATATAGTCTATAAATTAATTTATGGATCGGTTGTAATTCTTACTGGACAGCGAGGGTCTGGTAAAAGCACTTTTCTGAATCAAACATTTATTTGTGAAGCATTAAATCAAGGTGAAGATTGTTATGTATATAGTGGCGAACTAGGTGCTCCAGTATTAAAGAATTGGCTTGAATGTACTATAATCAATCGTGAGCATATTGAAATGAAGAACGGTTTTGTTAGAAGGTTTGATCCTATTGCTCGTCAACAAGTTAGGGATTGGTATCGTGGTCGAGTTTGGATGTATGACGATATAGACAATACTTCTATAACTATTTTAGATAGAGCCGTTAGTGTTACAAGAAAATTTGGTGTCAAAGTTTGGATATTAGATAATTTAACTTGTATAGATTTGGACTCTGGTTCAGAAAAAACTCAATGGGAAAAACAAAAAGATTTTATTGTAAAACTCGTTTCGTTGGCAAAAATATATGGTGTTCTTATTGTGTTAGTAGTTCATCCAAGAAAATTAGATTCTATATCTGTTGAAAGAAAACTAATGGCAGATGATGTAGCAGGGGCAGCCGAACTTACTAATCTTTGTCAATATGGAATTACGATTCATCGTTATACTAAAAAGGAAAAAGAAGGCGAAAAAAATAGAAAGGGAGACAGTTATCTTAAAGGAAAGGAGCCAATCCCATACGATGTCTTGGCGGCAATATTTAAAAATAGGTATACTGGTAAAATAGGGGAGGCACAACTTTACTTTGATTATCCATCATACAGATTTTATAATACCGTTGAGGAATTATTTAAGCGGTATAAATGGGATAAAAATACTGCTCCAGTTCCAACTAAAGACCCCAATCATCACGAAGGTGATGCGCCCGAGGGGTTTGGAGAAGATTAGATGAACTACATAAATTATCACAATCATACCCAATATTCGAATGTGAGCACCCCAGATTCCACCATATCCAATAAAGATAGGGCATGGAGAGCAAAAAATCTTGGGCAAACAACGTTGGGATTTATTGAACATGGCTGGTCTGGGCGAGTGATTGAGGCAATTGAATTAGGAAAAGAATTAGAACTTAAACCTC
>CAIYYQ010000001.1 GCA_903930505.1 Methanobacteriota archaeon | reverse complement strand
TTCACCAATATATTATTATCAACATAATTTATATTAAACTTTACACCATCACTCATTTTATTTTCCTCAACATGCTCCTGAATAACCCTATAGCAATATTGAGCCTCCAAAGTATCAACAGGGCAAAGAACATAACCAATCTCGCCATCCCATATTTATTATAAATGAGCCCGCCAAGCCAGTAGAAAACACCAAAAAACAACATGTACCCAAAGTACACTGGCAAAAGATAGCACGAACCATGCCACACAAACTTATCACTCGTCGTAAATTCGTGCTTGTTTCGAGTATATCTACTTATGATAAAATTATAAACACTATCGCTAAGCGGATGCTCCGTATGCTCTATGAATTGCGCATTGTACTCTGCAATCTCATCTGCAGGAATTGGCTCTGGTTTTGATTTTACCATCAGACCGCAATCATTTTTTCCACACGCTCTATTGAAAGCTTTTTCCAATTGATCTTATGAATCATTCTCCATAACCGTTCAAAGTCACGATCACCAAGCTCCATCTTCAGCATATGTGTTTGAATACCATAGCCGATAATTTCATTGTAGACGTCGGAACGATTACGCTCTGTCTGAGCGAGCCCGAAACCCGTCTTACGCATCTTTTCGAGAAGAGCGAATTTGTCGGGGTCGACTCTGATATTTAATGAACAGCGTCTTTCACTCGTATTACCTTCATCCATTGAGAATCACCACAACTAACCTTGGTTGCTAACTCATATATAAAGATAACGAAACGAGTATTTCTTAGTTATTTGTGACTTTTATCACTATTATACCTGGGTTCGTCGCCACTTCAGTCCAATTCAAGCCTTTTGTCTTATTCATATTTTCCGTTGCAAGTACAAAATAATACATCGAATAATTTGGATATGTTTCATTCCAAAATATATTTTCTCTATCAATACCATCGAACCCAGCAGTATGCGACATATCCAAATCCAAATCAGTTGTCACTTGATTCACCCAACCACACTTATTATCACGATTATAAGATTCATATGGCATCAAAGAAAATGGAGATTCGTGAAGTACATACGTCAAATTACCTGTGCATGGAGTTGCTAAAATCATATTCTCCAACTCGTGATGCGCATTTGCATTATATGCTTCTATGACTCCAAAAGCAAATATTATTACTAATACGGAGAATATAGGTAACATCATCTTCTTCCACTTGTGCAGATCTATCCAACTGAATACTGCAACAAACAATGCTGCTGAAAATAACCAAGTCACTGGTAAGAATATTCTGTGATGATACAATCTCCACATATTAGGAAGCACCGTTTGTAAAATTAGCAATATAAGTGGTGCCATAATTGACAACATCATGAAAATCAAGAATTTATTCTTCTGGTCTTTCACTTTTGCAACGCGAAATATCAAATACATTGCCAACAGTAAGAATGCAATGAAACCTATATACAAGAGCAACGAAACAGACCTGCCTTGATTCCCAATATCATCTATCAACATAGTCGTATAGATCATTGCTGAAGGAAACGACGTTATCGTGGACACAAAATACCAAGTTCCTGCTGATTGGTGCTGTTGCGGATAAGCAAATAGAATAAAAGACAGGATCGCTCCTGCAGCCCCGCAGAGCCACACCCAAATATCAAATCTCTTTTCCAGCAAGAAATCATAAGCAACTATCATTACAATTATCATAACACCGAAATAGTGAATGAAAGGAACTAAGAACAAACAACCGTACACAAGCCATGGAGTTTGCTTTGTGGATCGTAACCAGAGAACCATTGCAGAAATCATTTTTAAGAGATACATTAGGAATTAATCCCAAGAAGCAAGTTAGTTTATCATATCAATTACCTGCAAGTGACTTTAAAGAATGGACTCCAGAAAAGTTAGGAACAGAAAAGCCAGAACAATTAATGACTAATCTAAAAGGAAATAAGTTTAACTTTGAAGATTTATCAAATAAATTAA